>JAGKUT010000054.1 GCA_021152765.1 Actinomycetes bacterium | reverse complement strand
ATTTCTATATATATTATATAATATTTTTATAAAAAAATCAACTATAAGATTTTTTTATAAAATAAAATCTGCGCGAACAGTGTTAACGAGCCTGTACTAATTAATACGGACGCAGAACCATTGTTCGCGCAGATTTCAAATAATAAATTTTGAAGTTTCTAACTGTAAATCTTCTATACATAAATCTTGTAGATGCCAATATGGAATACGAATTAATGGTATATTATTATTTTTACACCATTCATTTTTTTGATTATCATATATCTATATTTTTTCTATATATTCTTTTGTCCTCCACCCTCCTAAATCAGTACGATAATGCTGTTCTCCATCATATTCTATTAAATATTTATTATCAATATAGAAATCAAATCTTAATAATGCATTTGTAGAATTAGATCTTAAATCATCAAAAGTTTTTTCTTTTATATAAGGTATATTGTTATCATTTAATATTTTACAAATTTTTTCTTCTCCTAAGGAATTGATACATCCACAAGACTATATGGCTCCTGCTCGTAAAGCAGTTCCAGCACAAACTGTTATAGTGCCACAGTCACATAAACAATTCCAATATGCCGAAGAAGAATTCTTATCATAATTTCTAGATATAACTAGTAACTTTCCATATCTATTTCCAATTTCATTAATAAGAGTTGGACTTTCTTTCTTTCCATTAATTTTGCCTACTTTTTTAGCAGTTTCTCTCTATAAGCATCCGCAACTTTGAGTATGATTAGTTAGTAAATCATGCGTTGAAACTATAATTTGAGTATGATTATCACAAGAACATTCGCATAACCAATAATTCTATTTAATTTTTTTATCTTTTATTTCATTTTCATTCGCCTGTCTTAATACAGTTAATTTATTAAAAACTTTTCCAGTTAAATTATTTTTAATTAAATTACAGATAGGACAATTATTAGAAGGTTTTAAATGCTTAACCTATTGGTAAAATTCATGATTACAATTTATATTTTTACACCAAAAAGTAACCGCAGAAGTTTTACCGGGATTATTAGTACGATATAATGGTAAAATACTGCCAAATAACTAATTTCTAATATCTTGTGCTTTACCAATCGGAATTTCTTTTGGTTTTGGCTAATTTAATTTGTTAATATGATTCATTAATTATTTTTCTCCTTCTAATTTTTTCTATAAAAATTCTCTAAATAATTTACTTATTGTTGTGCTATGATTAACTGCGTAATCTTTTATCTATTGTTTTTCTTTTTCTGTTAATCTAATTTCAATTCGAGTAGTTTTATTATCAGCCATTAAATCACTTCTCCTTTCATATATATATGAAAATTGTGAGGACAAAATTTTAATATTTTGTCCTCACAAAAAAAATTTTTTGATGTTGCGGGCGTGTCCGCAAAACTAGGAGAACAATTAATTATTGTTCTCCTAATCTTTATCACGCAAAACAAAAATATCTCCACGTTGTTCTATAATATCATAATTATCATAAATTGTATAAAATGAAGTGGATGAATTAATAGTTGCTTCATATTGTTTTACTTCTTCATAAATAGGTTTAGTATGAAATGCCATCGTTATTGAACAAATTCCAAAAATAGCCATACATATACAAAAGATTTTGAAGCCAATTTTTTCTCGCAAACTATTAAATAATACCCAAATAGAAAGCGCAAATATAGCTGATCCAAGCATTAGTAAAGCCCAACATTTATCAGAACTTAAATCAAGTCCCCAAGCGCTTCCTTTTTGAATAAGTTCAGTTGTTTCATTAAGAATTGTCATTTTTTCTCCTATAAAGCTGCGCTTTACCAAAAAATGGAAAAGTTGGTAAAATTTGGTAAAGCGCATTTCCTTTTTAATTTATTACAGGGATTTCAAGAATTGTCACATAATCACGATACCAATCAAGAGTGTCCTCAATAAACTGGCTAATAGGAGCAGGAGATTTATAATCTCTTTCGTGATACTCCCATCCAAAAGCTTCCAAAGCGTCATCAATAAAGAAATCATACATCATTTCTTGAACAAGTTCTTTATCTTCTGACGCAAACATTACTTCATCGCCATCATAATTCCACATAACATAAACAGTTTTCATTTAATCCTCCAATTCTGGCACCCATACAATGCCATATGATTTCAAACGATTACTACACCATTCACGGAGACTATCAATATTAACAGTCTCTTCATTCATATAAAGTTCTGTTTCTGCCCATTTCATCTCTTTATCTATAAGTTCATCATATATAGACAATAAAATTTCTTCAAGAGAGTTACGATCTTTCGCGGCAAATAAAAGAATGGTATCAGTTGTTTCTGCGCGAGGTTGAAGTTTATAAAGAATATACATTTAAACTAGTCCTTTCTCTAATATTATTTAACTTTACTCTTTAATTGGAATATCGTCCAAAATAATAAGACTGGCACAGAAAGGGCAATACTTTGGCATTATTTCCTGTTCTACTGGGTGATTAGCAGTATTATGCCGAAGCACAGTTAAAGAAAGAATAATTTCATTACAATGAGAACAAATTACCATATTAGACCTCTTTCATCCAAGTATGATTAGCTTTAATAATGGCGCGCATATTTTGAACAGCAACAACATTCATACTATGAATATGGATATCTACATTCATATGTTTAATATATCCACTATGGCGCATACTTTCAAGATTTTTGAGAATATTGATATAGTCTCCGCCTTGATTAGCATAATCGCCGGCGTCATTATCAAGATCAAGATAAAAGTCGGTATTACCCATCCTATACATACGACGAATATATCCCATAGCATCATTTACAGTATGGAATTGAACGCATCCATAATTAGGCTTCCGAATATCATCTAAATAAATATAAATCATATTTATTACTCCTCATTTTCAAAATAATAATTACCTCTCTTTATTTTTCTATAATAATTATATCATATATTTTAAAAAAAGTCAATAAAAAATCCCCGAAGTATTGAACTTCGGGGTATTATCGAGTCCTTACTCAGCTACGAAGTAAGCGACCTTATTAACCATCCTACCTTCGGCATTAGCCACCTTAATGGTTTCCTTCTGGACCCGGCCAGCCTCGACCAGCTGATTCAAACGAGAACCAACCTTAGCAACAGACAGCTCGGAGCCGTATGCCTGAGCAACCTGCTCACGAGTCATGCGCTCGGTGGACAGAATACCAAAGATTTCTTCGGTAATCGCATTACCCTCAGCACGCTTCGCAGCCGCACGCCGCTGTGCGGAAGCGTTCCGCTTATCCAGCTGGGCCAGCTTCTTCTCCGCAAAATCGCAGAGGACAGCCTGATCAACAGTGCCATTCAGGATAGAATTGTAAATCTCGCGTTCGGTAATCTTATTAGCCATAATAGCCACCTCATAAAAAAGTATTTCGCACACACTTAGGTTTTTTATTTTTGCTCTTAACTATTTCTTTAACCGAGTTGTTTAGCGGGAGTGTCTAGCAGTGACCGCTTATCACTTCACTCCACTATCATTTTTCTCGGGGCCGGATACTGCCATTTCCTTTTCTTTATCTTACATATATATTATATAATATTTTTTGTAAAATTTCAAATTTTTTTTTTAAAAAAAATTTTTAACGATTATGAACAAATTTTTTTAATTTTATTATATGCTGATCTTCACCCGTCTTAAGAATAAAACATCTGGACTTAATCATGCTCACTTACAAATATACATTTCACAATTGATAGGAGTTACTTTAACCATATCATTAAACCCATAAAGGTTTCCAGTATCAATGTTCACTGCATTAAGCGAATAACCCTCTGAACATTCAAAAGCTTTTATTTTCATATAAATTTCATTGAAATTATCTACTATAAAACATTCAGCGACTTTAATATCACTGAGATTAACTACTTCTCGTCCTCTAATCACTTTCATCTTTAATACCCCAATCAGAATATTTTAAGGTTTAAAAATATCCATATTATTAAAAACGTCGTCCAGAATATTACAAGCAGTTTGAATTTTTTCAATTACTTCTTTATTTATATCAGGATAATCAGGATAAAAGATATTACTAATAGCTAGTTCTGTCTTATCAATAGCAGAAGCAAGATATTCTGCAAAACGACAATTCTCTTCCATATTACGTCTTCTCATTTTATATTACCCCTTAATGCAAAATCCCTTTAATTACCTTAGCAATTTTTTCTTGTTCTTCCTTATTATCCGGAATCATTTTAATAGTTTTCTCAACATCAATTTCATGACGAAGCTCTTCAAACTCTTCCTTAGAGACTTTCTTTCCATCAAAATAAGGATTGTACCTTTCCACATATTCAGAATATTTTGTATCAAAATCACAGAAATGTCCGAAATAATCTGTAGCGGAATTACCAGTTTTCATATATACTTTAATGCCATCAGTGACAATCACTCGATAGTATTTCTGCATATCTTCTGAAGTGAAAGTTTTATCTTTAATTTCATAAGAATAACATTCAAAGCAATCATTCCCATCATTAAGATTATAATAATCAGGAACTCTATTTGCTCCAAATGCTCTTGCATAACCACCAGACCATCCGCCGCAGAAAACCAAAATCTCTTTTCCAGCTTCAACTGCGGCGTCATAATCTTCTTCGGGGATAAGAGCGATTCTTCCATTCATAAAAATTTCAGGGATATAACCAGTTCTCTTTTTAATGTTATTCATTTACATCCTCCCGATAGCATGGAATTTTATATACAACTTCTTCTCCATTATACTTTAGAAATATTGCATGATAACATTTTCCATCTTGGAATGAGGTTCCAAAATTTTCAACTTCCGCATTAGGATACAAAGCTTCTGCAAATTGCACAAACTTTACTAATTCACTTAAAGAAATTCTATCCAATAATCAGTCACCCCAAAATATTATTCTTCGCAATTAGAAAGTTCTATTGTAATAGTGAGCTTTCTAATTCTACAATTAAGGAATTCTTCTGGATACCGAGCAGTATAATAATTCTTATCATTTGCAAAATCTTTGGCGTCATAATAACTACTAAATTTCTCAGCGCATTCAGGAGAACATTTATTCCAACCAAAGATATTATTTTCTCTATCATGACTAAAAAAGCGATTACCATCAGAGGACTCAAGAATATAAAAGGTATTAGTAGACATATTATCTTACCTCCGTCCAGCCATTCCGCTCAATAATACGTCTCATATTCTCTACTCCAAGGACATTCATGCTATGGATATGAATAGGATAATTGCGGCCAGTCTCTTCAAGCCAATCAAAGAGTTTGATGTAGTCAGGAGAACCATAATCTCCAGCTTCATGATCTAAGGAAATTAACAAGAAAGGAATATTATTTTGCTCATGCATTTCTATTTGAAGAATAGCGTCGTTTATAGCCTTAACCCATACATAACCATACGGAGCGGGTCGCACACCATCAATCCAAAGTTTCATTTTTGTCTTACTTCCTTTCTTTATTTTACATATATATTAAATTTTAAAAATTATCAAACTTTTTAGAAAAAATTTTTCCGTATCTTCAAACTAAATATGGCCTACCATTGGATCGCTGTCCGACTGAATAACAACAGCATGAGGGCTATCTTTTATTAGGTGTCCTGCTTTGCGAGAAGCTACCTCGCCCTATACCAGTCCCTACCACATATCGCGTACCGCTTTTATATATTGATGGAGCAGCAAACCACCAATGTGCGTGCGTTTTTAATTTTCACTTAGGAGTCAGCGCGCCAACACCTTAAAGACTCCGTGACGTTTTGCCTCGCTTTATTTATACTCGCACGTGGAATAGCGTAAAACCGACGAGTTTTATATAAAAAGACAAATAATTTAATTATTAGCCTCTTTATCCTCAAATTCAAGCGTCACAATAGGAAATACATCATAATTTCCAATTTCATCGCCAAATGCTTCAAGAATTTCTTGCTGTTTCTCAGGAATAAAATCATTCAAGTAAATTTCTACTATTTTCATTTGTTTTACTTCCTTTTCTTTATCTTACATATATAT
>JAGKUT010000053.1 GCA_021152765.1 Actinomycetes bacterium | reverse complement strand
CCATAATAATTTTACCACAAAAAAAAGAAAGTAAAAACTACTTTCTAATCAATTTCTTAACTCTTATTCCATTCCCTTCAACTAATTTTAAATTAAATTCTTTAGCAATAACATCAGCAACTTTACCTAAATAAATATTTTCTTTTTTATCATCATATAAAGAAGTTATACAATGAACCAAATCATCAATTTGAATATCAAAATCTTTAATAAACATATTTATAACTTTTTTTTGATTCAAACCATCATACCTATCAATATAATCCATATCAACACCAAATAACATCCAAATATATAAATATACTAAACTCTTAATATCTAATTGCTTAGTAAAATAATCACCATCCCTATATTTAGTACCATCATATTTTTCCTTTTTACCTAAATATATAGTAAAAACAGGAGTAGTAAAATAATCAATTTGAAACCCATCAAAATCAATAAACTTAATATCATGATTATTATTAATCAATATATTACCATCAGTAAGTAAATCAGGAAAAACAATATTATCAGATTCCTTAACAATCTTCTCAACTTTTTTATAAATATCAACTATTTCATCGAGTTTTAAAAAATTACGTTTAGAATATTCACGAACGCATTTACCCTCAAAATAAGGCATTAAATATCCAGCAAATTTACAATTACTATAAACAACTGCATCAGGAACAATAATAGAATCAGACTCAACCAATTCACTACCATTCAAAACCATATCCTCTAAATCAAAATCCTCATCTAACATAGATTCTATATAATAAGGTTCAAAAACTTTACACACAGTATTTTTTTCATCATCAACAGATAAATAAGAAAATTGTCTTTCACATAAAAAATTATATTGATCCCTAATATATTTATAATCATATACCCTCATATTATCACCAATAATATAATAATAACAAAGAAAAAAAATACAGTCAAGAAAAGAAGAGTATTATAACTCTCCTTTACCAAATGTTCCAGTTCCACTATTTGTATAGAAAACGTCATATACCTCATCATATAAACCAACAGCATTATCACTATTTCTAACAGCGGGAACAAAATTTCTTATCAAATAATATCCATTATAAATCTTAAATGAATATAATTTAATTCTAGTTTCATCTACCCATTTCAAATCCGTACCATCATAATTTTCAGCCATAATATATATTGGATATGAAGATACATTCGAAATATTTCCAATTGAATATGTATTATTATTATCAATAACTAAATTCTTATTACCAACATTAAACCTTAAAGTATGTCTTGATGTATCAGCAGGAATATTAGTAGGAACCCAATCGCCATTTCCGTCTTTAAAAGTATATGCAAAATTTCCAGAACCATTTATATAAAATTCATAACTCACAAAATTTGCTTTTCCTGAATTAGTACCAACACCAAAAACTCTACTCTGAGATGTTGTGCTATTAAATTGAAAATCAGCCTCTATTCCAGTATTATTATTTGGAACATACCCTGTATCAATATATTGTGTTCCAGTACTCTCAATATACTCTAATTTAGTATATAATCTATCGTATGGATTCTCATATACTTCATATGTGAAACTACCACCAGAACCATAATTGGTATAAAAAACATCATTAACAAAATCATATAACCCTGCAACATTATCACTTTTTCTAATGTAAGGTCTCATATCTCTAATTAATTTATCTCCGTCCCATATTTTAACGCCATATATTCTTCCAGAACCACCATCCTCTAAATCAAAAGAAGAAGCAGTAGAACGTGCAAACAAAAACATCTGATTTTTTGGAATAAATGTAGGACTACCAAATGTATATTCCAAAACCCCATCAACATATAATAAATTATTTTGTTGTCTAAATACATGACGCTGTCCTGTCGCAATATTACTATTAAATCTATTGCCCATATGAATAAAAGACATTTTATCGCCTGAACCAGTACCATTCAATCCTGAAGCAGTACCATATAAAGACCTATTTGATGTCATATAACCATCAACCTCTATAGTCGTATTAGCATTTGGAACAACCAATGTTTTTGTATATTGTCCAGCAGCAGCCTGAATATACTTTAATCTTCCATATTTATCATCAAAATTTTTACTATACTCAAAAGCGATATTATTACTATTAGCGTTAGTATAAAATTTACCTTCAACAAGATCATATAAACCAGGAACTTTATCCCTATTACGATAACATGGGATATAATTTCTAATCATATTATTACCATCCCATATTTTAGCGCTATAGATTCTTCCACTTCCATAATCATCTAAACTACCATCTGTTGCTTTAGTTCTACCAAAAAGATATATAGGATATGAAGCTGTAGTTGTAACTTGATTAAAAGTATTAATTAAATTATCATCAATATATAATAAATTCTTTTGTTGTTTAAATCTATGTCTCTCACTAATAACAATATTACTATCATACACTTGATTTCCCATATAACGGAACCTCATATAAATTGTATTACCAGTAAAACCTGTACCATTAATTATATCCTGAGTACCATATAAAGAAATAGGTCTACTAACATATCCATCTACATCAATAGATGTATCTTGATTAGCGATAACTCCTGTGTTAATATACTGTGTTCCAGTACTCTCAATATACTCTAACTTAGTATAACCATTCTTAATTAAAACATCATCAACAGTAATATCATTAATACCAACATTAATTAATAAACTATTATTATAATTAGTCTTACTATTAGGATCAATTACATTATCTATATAACCACCATCTATGAGTTCACCTAATGAAAGAAGATAATAATCATTATTAGGAATCAATTCAATATGATCAGTTCTCCACATTGAAGCAGCACTCTTAATATTTTCAATTTGAGCCTGAGATAAAGTTTCCTTAGACTTTTTTAATGAATCATCAACAACAATTAAAACAATTATAGACATAAGTGCAAGTAAAGTAATAACACCTAGTATCTCAATAAAAGTAAAACCATTTTTTTTCATAACTCACCTATATCAATCCCATAAAGTATAATATAGCAACCAACCCTGCAAATATAGCTGTAATCACAACTATAATTAAAACAGTTTTTTTATTTCCTTTTTTACGACCAACTTTACCAGAAGTTTTTACAATTAAGTTATTACCATTCATTCCTTCCATCAAAGGAACACCCAAAGTATTCAAAACTGTAACACTTATATCACTCAAATTACCGCCAGTCAAACTATATGAACTAGGAGATAATTCATTGTCAACAACAATAAAAGGAACCTTCTTAGAAAAATTAACATTTACTAATTCATCCTTATGATTATAAAGAGCTTCATTAATACCATAACTAGAAGTAATATATAAAATACCCTTTCTATTAATAACTTGATTATAAATTTGAGATAAGCACTTATCCAAACTTGATAAAGAATTCTTAACATTATCGGTATCTCTAGGCTTATTACCATCAACTATAGAATAATCAACAATAATTAAATCATAAAAATCACTATTTATAGCCTCTATAAGCTTACTAGTAATTAATTGATGTATATTAGACATATTAGTATCATAATCACCACTATCTACTCTATCAATACCTAAAACTTGAGTAGCTTGTATATTATTGCAACCATTAAAATAATAATTTAAATAAGGAATTTTATCCTTCTCAGCAATCAATAAATGCTTAATACCACTATTATTTAAACAACCATAAAAAGAAGTCTTAACAGGATCATAATTAAAACAATGAACACTAGTTTGATTCTGTAAAGGAAATAATGAACAAACCTTAATATTAATATTTGTATTATTAGTATACATATATTTAGCAGGTTGAATTAATAAATCAGAATAAACTGATCCCAAATCATTCTCATAATTGAACACAAATACACCATCAGTATTACCAATCAAACCATCAGTAGAAACAATAAAAGGAACAATATTTTCTTCCATATTATTACGCTTATAATTACTCTCTACTGCTTCATTATAATTAATCCAATGCTCACCTATTCCTCCAACAGTAACCTTATAAAGTTCCTTAGTAACAGTTATACCAGATGAATCCTTTAAATGATTTATACCAGCAATAATACTAATTTTAACATTTGGATATAAATTTAGAATTCTATGAACATTCGCAGTATACTTTGGAAAAGTCTTATGTAAAGAATTATTATTCGCACCTAAATATAAATGCAAAAATATATCCTTTATACCAATACTCATACAATATTCAACCATTTTACGTAAATGCGACATAGAATCCTCACCATATTTGTCACCTACTAAAGTAATCAAATGAATTCTAGACTTATTATTAATAACATGATCAGTAACTACCTTTAAAGATTCATTATTAAAAAACATATTACTTTCAATCTTTGAATTAACAATTTCAATAGACTGCTTAACAATACTTCCAGCACCAATATTCAAATAACCCAAATCACGGGTTACTGATGCATTTTCTGATAAACCTACACCTTTACCACTTGAATAAAGTGTAGAAAATAAATATCTATTAGTTAAAGTATCCAATGTAGGCATAACATCACTATTATAAAGATTATAAGACTTCGCATCTTCAATCCCCATACCATCCATTAAACACACAACAAAAGGCTTTCTTCTCATAAATAACCTCCCTATTCTAATAAATATTATATAACTTATGGAAATAAAAGTCAAAGCATATCATAATATATATTGGTGATAATATGTTTAATATAAACGACGCAGTAGAAATTTCAAACAAACTAAATATAAAATTTGATAAATTCTCAATAAAAGATTTATTAACAGGAATAAATATAGAACTTGAACACGGAAAAATAAACCCTGAAACAAATATAACAAACAATGATTTAGAACTAACAACAAAAATTGCTTTAGCCCATCTAAATGAATATCCTAATTATTATAATAAAGAATATGGATTACCTAATTTCGAAAAAAATTTAAAAGAAAAACTGTCATATAAATGACAGTTATTTTTTTTAGAAATCTAAATCATAATCATCTAAATCATAATCATAATTGTAATCATAACTACTATCAAATGAGAAATTCTCAATTATTTTATATAAATTTGAACCTTCAATTTTAGTAAGAATATTTTCACTTAATTTATTCATATCAGCTTCAGTTAAATTTTCATAACTAACAGCGTTAGATACATCAATATTTGCTATCTCAGCACCTAATTGTTCTTTATAATTACTTGTAATACCTAATGAATTACCTTGATAATTTACACTTAATATAATAGAACCCTCATATAAATCTTTTGAAACTTCTTTACCTGTTATAGAAAGACTACCGCTAAATTCTGCTCCAGTAATATTTGAATTTAACTCAATAATACATGAATCATCACTTAAACTCTTAATAACAAGACTAATTTTCTCAGAACCCATACCAGCTTCAATAGTTACACCATCATCATTTTTTCTAATTTGAATAATTCCTTGGATATCCATTCCTACAAATTCATTATTAAATCCTTTAGTATAAATATCAAAAGTAATTGTTGAATTACTTGATGATGTATTAGATATTTTTGAAGAACTTAACTCATCCTTTAATTCGTCAACACTAGAACCTGTTGCTTTTGATAAAATATCTAATAATTTAGAATCTTTTAAAGTTCCATCAATAATATTATTAACTAATTTAATTGCTCTTTCAGAAGTCATATCATAAGTTAATTTACTAACCTTTGTATCTTTACCATTTAAAGTAATAGTAGCTGAAGATTTAACAAAATCATCCATATCTAAAGAATCAATTAAAATATCTTTATATGCTTTAACTAAATACTTAATATCAGCCTCTGTTAAATTTGAACTAGTAGTAGCACTAAATATTTCTCCTAAATCAACACCATCAATCTTAATTAATTTATCGAAATCATCCTTTAATGAAACATAAGCACTATTATCCATAAAATACATGGCAGCATCAATTATTTTCAAACCATTTTCTTCTAAAGATGCACCCATTTCCATTTTCTTATTTGGATAATCTAAACCAATAGTATAATTGAACTTTTCACCACTTAAATCAGATAATTCAGGAATATTAGTAGTAATAGATAAATCACCTGTCAATAAAATACTTTTTTCTTCTATATTGAATTCATCTTTAAGAGTTAACTTATCAAACTTTTCATA
>JAGKUT010000052.1 GCA_021152765.1 Actinomycetes bacterium | reverse complement strand
GTTGATAATAGTTCTATTTTAGGTAGTAAAAAAGTTAACGATGTTATTACTTTTAATAGTGACAAGATTATTTCTTATGAGCGTAATATAGATTTTAGTTTACATAGTGGTATAAAGGATTCAAAAAGTGTTTATAGGAGTGTTAAATTAGAAGGTAAAGCATTAAAAAAATATATTGGTGGAAGATATAAAATTAGGTGTAATAGTGATTTAGTCAGTATGTCTTTTAGAAGTAAAAAACTTAATAATTTAAAATATATTGGTATTGATATTAATTATAGTTATGATGAAGTAAAAAGTGTTTATAGTGAGTTGGGTTTTAGTTGCAAATAAAAACTCTATTTTTTATAGAGTTTATTTTTTCTTTTTCATTTTTTTTATATCAGTTATTAACTCATCTAAGTTTTTTTTATCTTCTTCTGTTGGCGTATTAAAATAATAGTCTCCATTATTAGTCATTAGTTTCATAAGTATTTTATCTATTTCAAGATTGTGTTTTTCTCCTGGATTTTCTATTATTTTTGTTCTGCGTATTTCTTGTTTTTCACGCATTAAGTGCATCATATATACAAGTTCTTTTCTTGCTTGTTTTAATTCATTTTTATTCATACTTATCCCTCTTGGTGATATATAATATCATATTTTATATATTTTTTCAAATGAAAAAGCCTATTTTTAAAATAGACTTAATTGACTTGATTCATCCATGCCATCGAATATACCCATTTCTTTCATTTTATCCATAAGTGTTTGTGATATTTTTGCTCTTGTCTGAACTTCTTCTATACTTATGAATTCTCTTTTTTCTCTTTCTGCTACTATGTTTTTAGCAACTGTATCTCCTAGTCCATCTATTGAGTTAAATGGTGGATATATTTCTGTATCGCTTTTTACTTTGAATGTTGTTGCTTCGCTTTCATAAAGGTCTACATTTAGGAATTTTATTCCTCTAGCTGCTGCTTCTAGACATACGTGTAATGATTCGTATACTCCATTATCTTTATTTGTTGCTTCTCTTCCTTTATTTGTTATTTCTAGTAGTTTCATTTTTATTGCGTCGTATCCTAGAATCATTGATTCTACATCAAAGTCTGTTGCTTTACTTGTTAACCATGATGCATAGAAGTATGCTGGCATATGTACTTTATACCAAGCGATTCTGAATGCACTTATTACGTATGCTGCTGCATGGGCTTTAGGGAACATGTATTTTATTTTTGCGCATGAGTCTATGAACCAGTCAGCAATTCCTGCATCTCTCATAGTTTGTTCATATTCTACCCATTGGTCATGGTCTTTTGGTTTACTTGCTCTTCCTTTTCTTACGAACTCCATTATTTTGAATGCTTTTATTGGAGGCAAACCATTATACATTAGGTATACCATGATATCGTCACGACATCCGATAACTTGGCTAAATGGTACTACGTTATTTTTTATTAATTCTTGAGCATTACCTAACCATACGTCTGTACCGTGTGAAAGACCTGATATTTTTATTAATTCCGCAAATGTTGTTGGTTTTGTATCTACTAACATTTGTAGTGTAAATTTTGTACCAAATTCCGGGATTCCTAATGTTCCTGTTTCACACATTATTTGTTCTCTTGTAACTCCTAATGGTTCAGGCGACAAGAATATTCCCATAGTTTGTTTATCGTCTAGTGGTACTGTTGTTACGTCCATTCCTGTAGCTACTTGTATCATTCTAAGTTGTGTTGGATCTGAGTGTCCTAGTATATCTAGTTTTAATACGTCTTGGTCGATTGCGTGGTAATCAAAGTGTGTAGTTCTCCAAGCACTTGTTGGATCGTCTGCAGGAAATTGGAATGGTGTAAAGTCAAATACATCCATATAGTCTGGTATAACTACTATTCCTCCTGGGTGTTGTCCTGTTGTTCTTTTAACTCCTGTGCATCCTATTGACAGTCTTTCTATTTCTGCATTACGCATTACTATATTTTTATCTTCACAGTATCCTTTTACAAATCCGAATGCTGTTTTTTCTGCTACTGTACCTATTGTTCCTGCTCTATAAACGTTATCTACTCCGAATAATACTTTTGTATATTCATGGGCTGATGCTTGGTTTAAGTCTGAGAAATTAAGGTCTATATCTGGAACTTTGTCTGCATTAAATCCTAGGAATGTTGCGAATGGCATGTCTTGTCCGTCTTTTATCATATTTGTATGACAGTTTGGACATTCATGGTTTGGAAGGTCGAATCCTGATGAGTAGGTAGCTCCTAGCTCGTTTCCTTCTTCATCTTTAAATATACTTAGTTTACATTTATCACATCTATAATGTGCAGGTAGTGGGTTTACTTCTGTTATTCCCATCATTGTTGCGACGAAACTTGATCCAACTGATCCACGTGATCCAACTAGGTATCCATCATCATTTGAGTGTTTAACTAGTCTTTGTGCGATTAGGTAGATTGGGTCGAATCCTCCACCTATTATTCCACCTAGTGTTTTCTTCAATTTCTTTTCTAGTGCATCTCCTTCTAGTGGTTCTTCACTAGTTTCTTTTACATTTTGTCTTACTAGATCTTTTACCGAATCTATTCCTTTTAGTATTACATCATGTAGTTCTTTAAATGATTCAATTTCAAGTTCTTGTTCTGATAAATTTTTATCTTTTAAGTTATATTTAATTGTGTTTAAAACTGCATCTCCGTATAGTTCTTTTGCGATTCTTTCTTCTATGTTATATGGTAGAGGTTCTCCATACCATTCTTTAGCTTTAGTGTAAACTAGTTCTGTAACTACTTTTGGACAGTCTAGATAGTTTCCATCTTCTCCTTTTACTCTTGGTGAGAATGGTACTCCTCCTGTTTCAATAATTACTTCTATTATTTCTACCATATCAGCAATTTTATTAGTGTTTTCTACTACTATTTCGAAGGCTTTTTCTGTTCCTAAGAATTCGAATGCATCTAACATTTCTCTTGTTGTTCTAAAGTGCATTGAAGGGATACTAGTTATGTTTTGTTTAGCAAGTGGATGTCTTCCCCCTCCTGGTACTTTTTGATTTACTATTATTTCTCTATAGATTTTGTCTTCTTCTTTTAAGTGGTGGACGTCTCCTGTTGCGACTATTATTTTTCCTGTTTCTTCTGTTACTCTTACTACTTTTCTTATGTTTTCTAGTATTTCAGCTTGTGAACCAAAGTCATTTGTTTGTAGTAAGTGACCGTAACACTCTGGAGGTTGTACTTCTACATAGTCATAGAATTTTATTAGGTTTGTTAATTCTTCGTCTCCCTTACTTCTTGCTTCTGTAAATATTTCTGATTCGTAACATCCACTTCCTATTAATAATCCTTCTCTATGTTTTTCTATTTCACTTCTTAGTATTCTTGGTGTTTTATATAGGTATGTTGTGTTAGCAAGTGAAATAATTTTGAATAGGTTTTTTAGTCCTGTTTTATTAAGTGTTAGTATATTTATATGGTGAGCTCTACCATATTTATGTATTTCTTTTTTGTCTACTAATTTATCTAAGTCTGATATTTTTTCTATGTTTCTATCTATTAGTTTTTTCATCATTTTATGAAATACTAAGGCTGTTCCTTCTGCATCGTAGTCTGCTCTATGGTGTGCATCTTCATCCCATGGTACATCATATCTTTTTACTAATGCGGATAGTCCATGTCTTGCGAAGTTATTATCTAGTGTTCTTGATAGTTCTAGTGTGTCTATTACTGTATTTGTAAATTTACCAAGGTTATATTTTTTGTATGCCATTTCTAGGAATGATATATCGAATTTTGCGTTATGGGCAACCATTGGTAAATCTCCAGTCCACTCTATGAAACGTTTTGTTACATTTTCTTCTGTATCTTTATCTTTTAACATTTCATCTGTTATAAGTGTTAGTTCTGTTATTTTTTTAGGTAGTGGACGATTTGGATTTATTAGTTCATCGAATCTATCTACTATAACGCCCTCTTTAATTTTAACAGCACCAATTTCAATCATTTGGTCTCCACCTGCAGCGTTAAATCCTGTTGTTTCTGTATCGAATACTACAAAGGTGTTGTCTATTAAGTTTGTATCATTTGGTCTTGTTACAATTATTACGGAGTCGTCTATCATTGTTAATTCTGTTCCATAGATGGCTTTAAATTTATCACTCTCATTTTCTACTCCCTTATTCATATCGCATACTGTGTGGTATACGTCTGGGAATGCTTGACATCCGTTATGGTCTGTTATTGCGATAGCTTTATGTCCCCATTTTTTTGCTTGTTTGATAAGTGCTTTTGGTTCTACTAATCCATCCATTTGACTCATTACTGTATGTGCATGTAGTTCAACACGTTTTTTTTCTGCGTCATCAATTATTTCTTGTTCTTGATGTTCAATTACGTTCATGTCTCTTATTTGAAATGTTAGTTCTTTTGCGTATTGGTCATCTTTGATATTTCCTTTTAATCTAAACCATGAACCTTTATTTAAGTGGCCTTTTATTGATTTAAATTCGTCTTCATCGTTTACAAATATTTTTGCATATATACTATCTGTATTGTCTGTTAGTTTTAGTGTTATTATTTTTAAGTCTGTTTTTGTTTCTATTATATCAGGATCAGCATAAATGTATGCCTCTATTGTAACATTATTTTGTTCTGTAGCGATTTGATCCATCCTTATAGGTTTATCTTCTATAGTTCTTCCTATTACTACATTAGGATTATCTTTTTCTACTATTAATGGTGGCCTTTTATAGTCTTTTGGAATGAATCTTTTCTTTTCTTCTTTTGGTTCTTCTGGTGGAATTGGTTCTACATAGACTACTTCTTTATTTATTTCTTTATTTATTTCTTCTTGTATTTCATTATTTAATTCTTCATTTATATCTATATTTATATTAATTTCTCCATATCCGTATCTTTTTAAATTTGTTTTTAATAAATCAGATATTCCATTAAGTTTCATTTTTTCAGCAAGGTTCGCAACTTCTATGGTTAATGTATTGTTTTCTAGTTTTATATTATTATCTTTGAACATTTGAAGTAGTGGCTGTTCTTCTTTTTTTAAGTCTAGTATGTATCCATAGTAGTCTTTTAGATTATCATCATTTATTTCTTGTGGTTTTAAAATAATTTCTGTGTTGTAGTCTTTAAATCTTAGTTTTAATTTTTTTACTAGTTCTAGATATGCATTAAGTGGTAAAATGTTTTCTATTTCAAATATAAATGAGTGTATTTTGGTATTTGTGTTTATAATTATTTTTAAATTCCCGTCTTTAAAGTATTTATAGTTTTCCTCATTATATTTTAATTGTTCTAATAAAAGTTTTAATTTATCATGCATACTTCTCACCATTAATTATTTTAGCAAAAAAAAAGTATTAATTTAATACTTTTAAGATAGTTTTTTAATTTTTATTGACTTATAATAATAAACAATATATAATTATTTCAAGTTTTGGAGGTTAAGTATGCATAAGGGTTATAAAAATGTTGATCCTAGAGCCATAAAAGAAGATGTGAAGGCTGTTGTTTCAAGTAATTTCGAAAGGCAGATACAAGGTAGAATCAACGAATACAGGAAACAAGGTTTAGATGATGATGAAATATTAGCTATGTTATTTGATGAATGCAGTCGTCCTAAATCTAAAGAAGTTTCAAATCAAAAAGTAAAAACAAAAATATTTACTTATAATTCTAATTTTTACAAGAAATAAAACAAGGTTGTCCTTGTTTTTTTAGTCTGTTGCTTTTCCAAATTCAGTCATGATTCTTGTAAGTTTAAGTACTTTACTATTTTCTTTTGCGACTTCCATATTACTTTTGGAAATTATATCTACTGCTTCAGTGTATACAGATGTTTTTTCACTTAGTTCAGCTATCTTTTTTAGTTCATCTATATTATATGATTTATATTGTCTTAATTCTAGTGCTGGTAAGTATTCAAAAACAAAGTTTTCGAATTTATAATATCCGTCTAATGTTTTTAAGTATTTCTTTTTAAGTTCTACCGGAAGATTTGAATTTAATAATATTTCTAATTCATTATATATATCTTCTTCGCATATTGCTTTTCTCGACCATTCTACATGATATTTTAAATTTAAACTATTAAATTGTCTATTTTTAACATCTTTTGATAGTTTTTCATATCCACTTTCTGTATATATATTTTTTACT
>JAGKUT010000051.1 GCA_021152765.1 Actinomycetes bacterium | reverse complement strand
ATGACATAATAAGTGAATTAGAACGCCAAGTAGAACCACTAAAAATAGAAAAAGAAAAACAACTAAAATTAGAAAATGATATAAAAATATTAGAACTAGAAATTAAAACATTAAAAGAATCATATAAAGAAATAATAGAATTAATAAATAATAAAGAACAAGAAATAGTAGTTACAAAAGTAAATAAAAATGATTCAGAAAAGAAACTAACAAATGAAATTAGAAACGAACTAAACTTAAAACAAAAAATTAATAGTTTAACAGAAACAATAGAAAATAATAATACATTACCACAATCAGTAAAGAATATATTAAATAATCCAAAACTACGTGGTGTACATAACATTATTGGAAAACTAATTGATGTTGATGAGATTTATACAAAAGCAATCACAACAATACTAGGAGTAAGCGCCAATAACATTGTAGTAGATAATGAACAAGACGCAAAAGAAGCAATTAAATACTTAAAAGAAAATAATCTAGGAAGAGCTACTTTCTTTCCATTATCAATAATAAAAGAAAAAACAATAAACGAGCAAGATAAATATATACTAAACGAAAATGGAGTAATAAATACCGCTTCCAACTTAGTAAGATTTGATTCAAAATATAAAAATATAATAGAAAATCAATTAGGAAATGTTATAGTAGTAGATAATATTGATACAGGAAATAAAATAAGTAAAAAACTAAACTATAGATACAGAGTAGTAACACTTGATGGAGAAATATTACACGTAGGAGGATCAATAACAGGTGGTAATAATAAGACTACTCAAAACATTATTTCATTGAAATATGAATTAGAAAATACAATAAAAGAAAAACAAATTACAGAAGCAAAAATAAAAACATTAGAAGAAGAAATTAATAAAACAGATAATGCATTGAAACAACAAGAAGATGAACTATACCTATTAAATAAAACAAAGATAGAAAAAGAAGAAATAGTAAATGCAAAAGAAAAACAACTTGAAGAACAAAATAAAACTCTAGAAGAAGTAAAACTTGATATAAATGGAACAAAAAATATTCTAGAAGGAAAATTAACAGAAGAAGAAGAAAATATATTAAAAAAATACTATGAATCAATAAGACAAAAAGATGAAACAACAAATAATATAAGAATACTAGAAGATGAAAAACATGATTTAGAAGAAGAAAAAGAACAATATGAATATCAATTAAAGAAAGAAAATGCTATTTATAATACAAAAAATAAAGAATTAAAAGAATTAGAAATAGAAGTAAACAGACTAGATGTAAAACTAGATACATTATTAAATACATTAAATGAAACATATAATATGACATACGAGCATGCTACAAGTCTATATAAACTAGAATTAGATGAAGATTTAGCACGTACAAAAGTAAATACAATTAAAAGAAACCTAAAAGAAATAGGAGAGATTAACATAAATGCACCAAAACAATATGATGAAATAAGTGTCAGATATGAATTCTTAATAGCCCAAAGAGAAGATTTAATAAATGCAGAAAACACATTGCTAGATATAATAAAAGAAATGGATTCAGTAATGATTAAAGAATTCACGCGTACATTCGAAATAATAAATAAAAACTTTAATGAAACATTTAAAGAATTATTTAGAGGAGGAAATGCATCTTTAAAACTAACAGATCCTGAAAATATACTTGAAACAGGAATAGAAATAGATGCATGTCCACCAGGCAAAAAACTAAAAAACATTTCATTATTATCAGGAGGAGAAAAAACATTTACAGCTATCTCACTATTATTCGCAATATTAAAATCTCGTCCAGTTCCATTCTGTGTACTAGACGAAGTAGAAGCCGCACTAGATGAAGTAAACGTTGATAGCTTTGGACAATATGTAAAAAAACTACAAAAAAATTCACAATTTATAATAATAACACATAAGAAAAAAACGATGGAATACGCAAATACACTATACGGAATAACAATGCAAGAATCAGGTGTTTCAAAATTAGTAAGCGTAAAATTAGAGTCATTAGAAACAAAATAGAAAAACGCCTAACTTATTAAGTTGGGTGTTTTAAAAACTATTGGAATTTCACAAAAAATACAAAATAATATGTATAATTATAAATAGAGGTGGTCACATGAAGATACTAATAGTAGATGACGAACAAGGAATAAGAGAAGTAATAAAAGAATACTGCTTACTAGAAAACTATGAAGTAATAGAAGCAGAAAATGGAAGAGAAGCAATTGAAAAAGTTAAAGAGAATAATATAGATTTAATAGTATTAGATATAATGATGCCAAAATTAGATGGATATAGTACTTTAAAAGAAATAAAAGAAATAAAAAACATTCCAGTAATACTTTTATCAGCTAGAAAAGAAGAATTTGATAAATTAATGGGATTTAACTTAGGCTCAGATGATTATATGACAAAACCATTCTCACCAAGAGAATTAATGGCAAGAATAAAAGCAATCCTAAAAAGAACAACAAATGAAATTGACGAATACAAATTTGATACACTAAAAGTAGACTTCAAAGGACATACACTAACAATAGATGATAATGAGATAAAAATAACACCAAAAGAATTTGACCTATTAACATATTTTATAAAAAATCCAAATATCGCACTATCAAGAGAACAACTACTAAATAAAATATGGGGTTATGACTTCTATGGAGACGATAGAACAATAGATACACATATAAAAATGCTTAGAAATAATCTAAAACAATATAGAAACTTAATAGTAACAGTAAGAGGAATGGGATATAAATTTGAAATCAAAAAGTAACTTAAGATATAAAATATGGCTATATCTAATAGTTTTCTCATTAAGCATACTATTATGTTTATGGTTATTTCAAGTGATTTTCTTAGATGGATACTATAAATGGTATAAAACAAAAGAATTAATAAATACAATAGAAACAATTACTACAACATATAATGAAGAAAAATATGAAGAAATACTAGATAATATTTCACACGATAGAGGTGTATGCATAGAACTTATACAAAATAATAAATTAAAATATATATCAACTTTATATAATAAAGGATGCATAGTGAATATAGATGGAAATTATGACTATAAAAAAGACTTTATAAATAGTGAGAATACATCAGCTAGATACACATTAAAAAACCCACGATTTGATAATCAAACACTAGTACTGGGTGTAAAACTAAATTCAAAAACAAATCTATTCGTAAGCGCATCACTAGAACCATTAGACGCAACTGTAAGGATATTAAGAAGTCAGCTATTTTATATAACACTATTGGTAATAATACTATCACTAATGGTATCATACTTTATATCAAAATTAATATCAAAACCCATAACAAAAATGAAAAATAAAGCTGTTGAATTAGCTAAGGGAAACTACAACATAACATTTGAAAAAAGCGATATAGATGAGATAAACGAACTATCTAAATCTTTAAACTACGCATGTAGTGAATTATCTAAAACAGAAGATTTAAGAAGAGAATTAATGGCAAATGTATCACATGACTTAAAAACGCCATTAACAATGATTAAGGCATATGCAGAATTAATAAGAGATGTAACACATAATGATGAAGAAAAAATGAACAAAAATCTTAACACAATAATAGAAGAAACAGATAGATTAAATATATTAGTAAATGATATATTAGAACTATCAAAAATAAAATCAAACTCATCTCCATTAGACTTAGAAGAATTCGACCTAAATGAATTAATTAAAACAATATTAACAAGATATGAAATATATATAGAAAAAGAAAATTATAATATAATCTATAAAGAACAAAAAGATGTAATAATAAAAGCAGATAAAAAGAGAATAGAACAAGTAATATATAATCTAATAAATAATGCGATTAATTATACAGGAAATGATAAAAAAGTAATAATTAATTTAAAACAAGATAAAAATAGAATAAGAGTAGAAATAAAAGATACAGGAAAAGGAATAGAAAAAAAAGACCTAGAATATATATGGGATAAATACTATAAAGTGGATAAAACACATTCAAGAACACAAGTTGGCTCAGGAATAGGACTATCTATAGTAAAAAGTATATTAATAAGCCATAAATTCGAATATGGAGTAGAAACAAAGATAAATAAAGGAACGACATTCTATTTTGAAATACCAAAAAAAACGACTTAGTCGTTTTTTTCTATATATTTGCCTTGATAAGAATCCCTTCTAACAAGTTCTTTATCAATCTCATTCAAAACACAAAACTTCTTAAGCAGCCACGAAGGCTCAATTAAATCCTCTTTTTTAGGATCACCCGTAATACGATTAATAACAATTTCAGGTCTCAACAACTCTAATTGATCACAAACAATATCAACATACTCTTCACGAGATAAAATATGAATTGGCCTCTCCTTATACATTCTAGCAAGCTCCGTATTTTTAACAATATGCAACATATGTATTTTAACACCTTGAATATCTAATTTATTAATAAACTTAACAGTTTCAAGCATCATATCCTTTGTCTCATAAGGAAGACCATTAATAATATGTACAACGACATTAATGTTTCTTTCTCTTAATTTATTAACCATATCAACAAAACAATCTAAAGTATGACATCTATTTATTAATTTATTAGTTGAATCATGAATACTTTGTAAACCTAACTCTACAGTTAAAAAAGTACGTTTATTTAAATCAGACAAATAATCTAAACATTCATCACTAATAGAATCTGGTCGAGTCGCAATACTAAGACCAACAACATCATCCAAATCTAATATAGATTCATATTTTTCTTTCAATAAACTAACAGGAGCATAAGTATTAGTTCTAGCTTGAAAATATCCAATATATTTACCAGACCATTTATTATTCATAATAGCCTTAATATCATTAAATTGCTTAACTAAATCATCTTTAAAACACCCTGCAAACTCACCACTACCTGAGGGAGAACAATAAATACATCCACGAGTTCCTAGAGTTCCATCGATATTAGGACAAGTAAATCCAGCATTCAAACTAACCTTAAAAACTTTGCACCCAAACTTATGCTTATAAAAATAATCCAAAGTATGATACCTTTTATTAGAATCACTATATAAAAACATATTACCTCCAAAAAAAACAAGATTATATTAATCTCATTTCATCCTCAGTATAAAATGGCTTATTTTTATTAATTCTATCATAAAATAGTATTCCATCTAAATGATCAATTTCATGTTGGAAAGCAATAGATAAATCTTCACGTGCACGAACACGAATCTTATTACCATCTTCATCATAACCCTCAACAGTAACACGAGCATGTCTTGGAACATGACCCTCAACCTCTCGATTAACAGAAAGGCATCCTTCACCAGCTTCAACCGCAATCATTTCCTCAGAACTACTTACAATCTTTGGATTAACAAAAACATAATTATCAAACTTACCATCGTCATACTCATGAACAATAACAATAATTCTTTTATTAATACCAATTTGAGGAAAAGCAAGTCCCATTCCGGGACGTAAATCATACTTCTTCTCATACTCCTCAATTTGGCTATATGTTAAATGATCAATAATTCTTTGAATTAACTTTTTTTCATCTTTTGATAAAGGCAACTCTGAATCAACAGATTTAGTTCTTAAATGTTTATCTTTTTCATCCAAAATATCAAGTTTTTTAAACATAAAACCACCTCATATCAACAATTTTAACATAAAACTAAAATAAAAACAATATTACCTATTTTAAATAAAAGAATAATTTATTATAGGAGGTTTTTATGTATCATTTTATAGGAATAAAAGGCTCTGGAATGAGCGCATTAGCAGTCATAATGAAACAACTTGGATATAACGTACAAGGAAGTGACTATAAAAAACATTATTTTACAGAAGAAAACTTAATAAAAAATAAGATAAAAATATTGGAATTTAATAAAGATAATATAAAAGAAAACATGATTATAATAAAAGGGAATACATTTGATGAAACAAACGAAGAAGTAAAAGAAGCATTAAAAAAGAATCTCAAAATATATACATATCAAGAAATAGTTGCTAAAATAACAAATAAATTTAACTTAATAGCAGTATCAGGCTGCCACGGAAAAACAACAACATCAGCATTACTTGCACACGTACTCAACTCAAATTACCTAATAGGAGATGGAAGTGGAGAAATAAAAAATAGTAATTACTTTTTATTAGAAGCATGCGAATATAAAAGACATTTTTTAAATTATCATCCTGATTATTTA
>JAGKUT010000050.1 GCA_021152765.1 Actinomycetes bacterium | reverse complement strand
ATTAATGGGTTTTCTATATAGTTTTTTAGAAGCCTTGAACCCATTGCTGTTTTAGTTTTATCTAATAACCATATTAATGAATAATTTCTTTGTTTTAGTCTTAGTGTTTCTGTTAGTTCTAGATTTCTTTTTGTATGTATATCCATTTTTAAATATTTATTATCTTCTAATATTTTTGCTTTTTGAAGATGTGATAAATTTCTTTTTTGAGTATTATTTATATATGTTAGTAAATGTTTAATACCCGTTACTAGCCTATTATCTTCTATATTTTCATATATATATTTATATTCTTCTAAATCTTCTATATTTTCTGTTATTGTAAGTGTTAATTTATATTGATTTTTTAATAAGTTAATCAATTCTGTATCTGTTTCGTTTGTTATTACTTCTTTTAGGCCTATACTCATTATTTTATTTAACGCTAAATCTCTTTTATGGTTTATTAAAGTTACATATATTTCTCCTGTTGAGATATCTGAATATGTTATTACATATGAATGCGTTAAGTCTAATAGTGAACCTATGTAGTTGTTTTCTTTTTCGTTTAGTATTTCAGAATCTAGTATTGTACCGCTACTTACTATATTTACTAAGTCTCTTTTTACAAGTCCTTTTGTTGTTTTAGGGTCTTCCATTTGTTCACAGATTCCTACTTTATATCCTTTTTCTATTAATTTTTCTATATAAATATTTGCTGCATGATGAGGGACACCACACATTGGTACTCTTTCTTCTAACCCTGCACTTTTTCCTGTTAATGTTAGTTCTAGTTCTCTTGACACTGTTATTGCATCTTCAAAAAACATTTCATAGAAGTCACCTAATCTAAATAAAATTATTACGTCTTTATTTGCTTTTTTAATTTCTACATATTGTCTCATCATCGGAGACAATTTATTTATGTCAATACTATCTATTTGCATATTATCACCAATTTATATTTTATCAAAATTTGATTTATAAGTCATGTTTTCTTACATAGTTTTTTCCTTTTATAGTATTATATATCTTATTAATTTTTTGTCAATGAAAAAGATATAAGTTTTATCTTATATCTTTATTTTTTCTCTTTTATATTCTATATGAACTCTTTGAACTAACGCAAGTGAGAGTATTAATGCCATTGTAAATGATCCTCCGTATGAAAGGAACGGTAATGGTACTCCTGTTAGTGGAAGCATTCCAAATAGTCCACCTAAATTTATTAAAATGTGTGCGAATATATATGACGCAACTCCTAGTGTTATATATTTTCCTCTTAGTGTTCCTACTTTTGATGATAGATCTAGTATTCTATATAGTATTATTATGTATCCTAAGAATATAAATGAACTTCTTAATAATCCTTGTTCTTCTGCAATGATTGCGAATACCATATCTGTATGTGGTTCTGGAATATATGAATATTTTTGTTGGCTTTTTCCTATTCCTAATCCTAATAATCCACCATTATTTATTGCGATATATGCATTACATATTTGATATCCACCATCTAGATAGTTTTTGCATGGGTTTATGAAGTTAAATCTAGTCATTTGTTCTTCTGATAGTATATATCCTTTTTGATTTTTAATAATTACTAATCCACTTATTGCGACTATTAATAAAAATATTATTGTTTTTGTTTTTTCTTGTTTTAATATAGGACTTGCCATAAATAGAGTCATAAATATAAACATAAGTATTAACATTGTCCCTAGGTCTTTTTCTAGGAATATTATTACTGAGTTAAATAGTCCTATTACTAGTATTATTCCAATTATATCATAGTGTTTATATTTATTGTTTCTTAATTTATTTTTTGTTTTATCAAATATCAGCGCTAAACATACAATTATTATAGGTTTTACGAATTCACTTGGTTGGAATGTTATTGGCCCTATTGTTAACCAGTTTTGAGCTCCTTTGTGAAATGTACCATATAAGAATAGATACATTATACAGAATGTGATTCCAAGAAATAGTACTAGTGTTGGAAATGGATATTTTTTCGTGTCTTTTTTGATTATAGGTATGGATAGGATAAATCCAGCTAAAATCATTATTAACTGTCTAAAGAAGTAGTAAAAAAGTGATTGTTCATATCTCATAACTGCTTCACTACTTGATGCGGTTACTATGTTAAATAATCCGAATACAAATAACGCTATTGAAACAAATAGTAATGTTTTATCCATATCATTGTAATATCCTATTATTTTCTTAATACTATTTTTCATATTACCACCTATTATATAATATCACATATTTTGTTTTTTTCAAAATTAAATTTTTTAGACTTTTACATAAACATTTTTTTAATAATGTAATAAACTATATTAGAATGGAGGTATATTTATGTATTATTACGGTGGATACCAAGGCTATGGTAATGGTTGCTGCGGAGGATACAACGGTGGATATGGTTATGGTTCTGGATATGGTGCTGCTATTATATTAGTTTTATTTATATTACTTGTTATTGTTATTGGAACTCGTGCATTTGGCGGTTCTTGCAATAATTAAAAGCATAGTTAAACTATGCTTTTTATCTTGTTCCATATTCTTTTAGTATTTGTTTATAGAATTCTATATCGTTTTTATTTAATACTCCATCTTTATTTAAATCAAATTTTCTATCATATACATTATTTTGTTCACCGTTTCTTATCATAGCATTTATCATACTATAATCTTGGTAATTAACTGCATGGTCTTTATTAACGTCACAAGAAATTATTTTTTCTTGTTTTTCATCTGCCCATGATGTTGATTTATTTGCGTAGTAGTCAAGGATAAGTGATGCATCTATACTATTTATACGTCCATCTTTATCCATGTCGGCTCTTGTCATTTGATCTTTTTCTTCTTCTGTTAATTCTTCATGTGAGATTATTTTTGAATAAAGTGATAATGTAAGTGAGGCGTCTACTGCGTTAACTTTTCCATCTTTGTTTAGGTCTCCTAATTTATTGTAATATGATTCTTCGTATGTATCTTTTATTTTCAATTCATTTAGGTATCCTATAGTTTTTGAGAAGTATTCTAATTCATTATTTGAATCTATTTCCATAGTGATTTCACCAAATGTTGTTATATCAAATTCATTATATTTTACTTTATATGTATATTTATTATATTCTTTTGAAAGTACTATAGCTTTTCTTTTTTCTGAATTGATTATTATATTAATTGATGGACTTGTTGTGACATTTTTATCTAATGTTATTGTAAGAATTCCATAATCTTTATTACTACTATATTCTGTATTAATTACTTGTGCTTTTGTTTCTTTATTTGTTTTTTCTGGTTCGATTTTTTTGTCTTCTTTTGTTTCTTCAGGTTTTACTGGTTGTTCTATTTTCTTTTCTTCAACAACTGGTTTTTCTGGTGCTTTAGTACCAATGTAATCTGTTGGATTTAATGTTTCTAATCCGTATGTTGTTGTTATAACAAGGTTTTTACCTGTTGTTGTATAGTTTTGATTTAATCTTACCTCAAAGTGTAAGTGCATGTGCCCTGAGTCTCCTGAAGACCCCATAACACCTATTTTTTGACCTTTTGTAACTTTATTACCATTTCTTAATGTAACAGAGTTAGCTTTTAAGTGTCCATATAAGAAACATTTACCTGTTTTATCTTCTTTTATAACTATATAGTTTCCGTATCCACCACCATCAAATGATGCATTTCTTTGATTTCTATCTATATAGCTTAATGATGGATTCCATAATTGATCCAAGCTTGTTGTTAAAACTGTACCATCTACTACTGATATTACGTCATAGTTTTGACCTTTTATACCTGTTATGTCTACTCCATAGTGGTTTTCGTTTCTAGAGTAATATCCTTCTAATTGTCCACCTGGGTATTTTAAGTCGTATGCTTTTGAATTGTATGTTCTTCTTCCATAATTATATTCTATATATGTTTCATATGCATTTTTTTCATCTATTGGCCATATATAGTCGGCTGCTTTTACTATGTTTTTACATGTGAATAATAAAACTGTTAATACAGTTAATTTTACTAATTTTTTCATTATAATTTCCCCCTTTTTTTACTAGATGTATATTATACACTAAATTTCTAAAAAGTCAAATTAAAAGAGCTTACACGCTCTTTTTTTGCTGTTTTTGATATGCATTTATAACATTTGTCATTAGCATCGCGACTGTCATTGGTCCAACTCCACCTGGAACTGGTGTTATTTTTTTTACTTTTGTTTTTACTTTATTAAAGTCTACATCTCCATATAGTTTATTATCTTCTTTATTTATTCCAACATCTATTACAACCGCGTCTTCTTTAACCATGTTTTCTTTAATAAATTCTTTTTTTCCTACTGCTACTACTAATACATCTGCATTTTTTGTATGTTTACTTAAATTTTCTGTTTTAGAGTGACATACTGTAACAGTTGCATTTTTATTTAACATTAATCCAATTAATGGTTTTCCTACAAGGTTACTTCTTCCTACTATTGTTACATTTTTGCCTTCTAAATCTATATTTTCGTGTTCTAATAGTTTCATTATTCCTTGTGGTGTACATGATATTAAACAAGGTTTATTGTTATAAAGTTTCCCTAAATTAATGTCTGTTAGGCCATCTACATCTTTATTCCTTGCGATATAGTTTATTAATTTATCTGCATTAAATCCATCTGGTAGCGGTAATTGAAGTAATATTCCATGTACATATTCATCGTTATTAAGTTCTATAATTTTATTTATTACTTCTATTTCTTTTGTTTCTTCAGTAAATTTAATGTGTTTAAAGTATATCCCTATTTCATCACAAGCTTTTGCTTTTGCTTTAATATATGTATTGCTTGCTGGATCATCTCCAATTTGAATTACTGCAAGACATGGTTTAATCATGAAATGTTTTACTTCTTTTTTTAGTGAATCAATTATTTCTTCTTTTAATTTTTTTCCATCTATTATTTTGCTCATATCACACCTCTAGCGGAAATTTTTTTGTTATTTCCAATACTTTCTCTTTTAATTCTTTTAAATTGTTTTCTTCTGGATTTTTTAGTGCTTTAGATATTATTTCTCCTATTTGTTTAAATTCTTCTTCTTTTAATCCACGTGTAGTCATTGCTGGTGAACCAATTCTTATTCCACTTGTAATCATTGGTGATTCTGTATCATAAGGTATTGTATTTTTATTACATGTTATATTTATTTTATCTAGAATCTCTTCTGCTTCTTTTCCGGTTAATCCTATACTTTTTACATCTACTAGTATTAAGTGGTTATCAGTTCCATCAGATATTATTCTAAATCCATTTTCTTTTAGGGTTTCTGATAATTTTTTTATATTTTTTAATACTTGACATTGATATTCTTTAAAACTTGGTTGTAATGCTTCATAGAAACATTCTGCCTTTGCTGCTATTACATGCATTAATGGGCCACCTTGTATTCCTGGGAATATTGTTTTGTTGATTTTTTTAATTATTTCTTCATTATTTGTAAGTATTAATCCACCTCTTGGACCTCTTAATGTTTTATGTGTTGTTGTTGTTACTACGTCTGCATAAGGTATTGGTGAAGGATGTAAGCCTGCTGCTACTAACCCTGCTATGTGTGCCATATCTACCATTAAGTATGCTCCACATGCGTCTGCTGCTTCTCTAAATTTTTTAAAGTCTATGATTCTTGAGTATGCGCTTGCTCCTGCTATTATCATTTTTGGTTTTTCTTTTTTAGCTGTTTCTATTAGTGCTTCATAATCTATTGTTTCTGTTTCTTTATTCACACTATATGGAATTATTTCATAGTCAATACCACTGAAATTAATGTTATGTCCATGTGTTAAATGTCCACCTTGGCTTAGGTTCATCCCCATTACTTTATCTCCATGGTTTAATAATGCTCTATAAACAGCCATATTAGCACTTGATCCTGAGTGTGGCTGTACATTTGCATATTTACAATTAAATAATTCACATGCGTTATTAATTGCTCGTGTTTCTACTTCATCTATAAATTGACATCCACCATAATATCTTTTATTTGGATATCCTTCTGCATATTTATTTGTAAGAATACTTCCTTGTAGTTTTAATATATCTTTTGAAACAAAGTTTTCTGATGCAATTAATTCTATATTATTATTTTGTCTTTCATATTCTTTTTTTAAGGATTCTTCTAAAATCTTATCCATTCGTATCACCCTCTATTTTTATTATATAAAATTTGAAATCAAAAAAAAAGTATTTTTAATACTTTTTTATT
>JAGKUT010000049.1 GCA_021152765.1 Actinomycetes bacterium | reverse complement strand
CAGTATCACTATATTGTTCATAATCGCTGTTATAATCTTTCCATGATATGTCTTTGATATTATGAAATTCAGATAGTTCATAGTCTATAATGCCAGATATCTTAATTTTATAATCACTAAAATAATAATAGCCTTTAAAATTTATAATATCGTCATAATTTTTAGGATAAAAATCACCATTAGTTGTTTTTAGACCATTATTAATTATAAAATTTGCTAGGACATTAGAAATCACTATCTCGTTATTATTAGATGGGATATTACCTATTATTTTTTCTTTAGGAATATCATTATCACATATTACTATATCTAAACTATTGGGGGTCCATATAAATGGTGAAGATTCCGAATTAATAGTTTTAAATATCATTTGAAAAGGCTCATAACCCATAATATCAGTTGATTCATTATGATAATCCATTAACATATATACAGAGCTATATTTATAATTATTACTTTCTAAAAATGATGTTATATGCTTATACTCTGAATCAGTAATTTTTATGTAGTTTTCAGTCATTTCATCTTTGTTATAAATCTTTGATTTTTTTATTTCAACTAAGCTATTATTACTGCTTATAATCATTTGTATTTCACTTTTAATACTACTTATCTTATCAAAGTAATTTCTAAAGAAAAGACAATATAATAATATCAATGAAGGCACAATAATAGCAAAAATACATGTAATAATAATATTCTTTTTTCTTTCTTTTTTTTTGATGATATTTAATAAATCTTTGTTATCTTTTAATAAATCATCAAATGATATTTTATATATATCACACAATGTCATCAATGACAGAATATCGGGATAAGATTTAGAATTTTCCCAATTTGATATAGTTTGCCTGGAGACATTTAAAATAGAAGCTATATCCTCTTGAGAAATATTTTTACTCTTACGCAAATCCTGTAAAGTTTTTCCTAAATCCATAAAACACCTCTTTAACCTAACATAATTATATATTATTAAATGAAAAAATACTATCAAAATATTTTTACATAGCGTAATAATTATTAAAAATAATCTTTTTCACTTGATTTGATTAGTTAATTTGTAGTAAAATTATTATAGGATATTTGATGTGAGTGTCTTCCTCCATTCCTTTTGTGATAAGGAGGTGATATTGATGAAAAAAAGAGTTTATAATATTAAACTTTGTAGATATATCTGTATCATTTTATCACTTATTACCTTATTGGTATATGTAATAAAAAAATAGACACTCTCAAACGTAGAGTGTCATTCCCTTTAAATTGAGGAAACATTCACCTGCAAAATCAAATGTCCTCTTTTTTATTGTATGAAGTTTTGCTTCACTAGATACATTTTAACATAAAATTATATTTTATTCAAGTTTTTTATTTTTTGATTACTTTTTTGTTCCAAGTCTTTTTGCCGCATTTTGGGCATTTTAATTTTCTTGTTCTGCACATATGTGGAGCCCATAATACTCCGTGATATGTTGGAACATATTTATGATGACAATTTTGACATTCATAGTATCCAGCAATTTGTTCTATTCTTAAAGCTAATCCCATTCCTGTTGCGAATATAATACTTGCGATTGTAATTATTATTGCAGCTGGTATTTTTGATAATTCAAAGATTCCTACTAAAAGAATTGAACCTAATAATACTATTGTTGAAACTATTCCTATAAATATTTCTAGTGTTAATAATTGTCTATCTCTTTCTTCTTTCATTTCTGTCATTTCTAATAAGTTTTTTTCTAATACTTTTTCATTATTTTTCATATCAACCACCTCACCACTGAATAAATCATTTATTGTTATTCCTAATATTTCACATAGGTCTTGCATGTTCCCTACGTCAGGCATACATATTCCGTTTTCCCATTTTGATATTGCTCGATCGGATATGTATAATTTTTCTGCTAATTCTGATTGTGTTATACCTTTTTCTTTTCTTTTTTCTTGGATGAATTTTCCAATTTTAATTTGATCCATGTGGCCTCCTTTCTGAGATTAATGATACTCTCTTTTTGTTTTTTTTAACATGAACCTGTGGTTGAGTTTAATGATGGTGATGGTGGTGATGTTCATGATGTTCTATTTTACATGTTTTATTTTCACATGTTTCGTCTTCTAGTTCTAGTTCTATTGTTGAGTGTGATATTCCATGTTCAGATAATTCTTCTTTTATTTGTTTTTTTATTTCTGGGTCATATTTTTTTACTTCTGCATGTAATGTTATAAATGTATTGTATCCATCTATACTTCTTACATGTATATGGTGTATATCTAATACGCCATTTATTTCTTTTAGATGGTGTTTTATTTCTTCTATATCAATATTTTTTGGTGTTTTTTCTAGGAATAAATCTAGTACTTCTTTTATATTTCTAGCAGCATGTCTTAATATGAATAGAGCTACTCCTATTGAAAGGATTGAATCTATATATGTTATATTTGTAAATTTTATTAGAATTGATCCTATTAATACTACTACCCATCCTAATACGTCTTCTAACATATGTAGGTTTACTGATTTTTGATTTAATGAGTCTCCTTCTTTTGTTGCCATTGCAGCTAGTGTATTTACTATTACTCCTATTATTGAGATTATAATCATTCCATTATAGTTTAATTCTTGTGGATTTATTAATCTTTTTACTGCTTCATATATTACAAATATTGAGCCTGTTAATAGTATTGTTGATGTTATTATACTTCCTATTACTGAATATCTTATATATCCATATGTATAAGTATTGTCTGGTTTTTTCTTGCTTTTCTTTTCTAGTATGTATGATAGTCCAATACTCATTGCGTCTCCTATATCGTGTACTGAGTCTGATAGTATTGCGATACTTCCTGTTATTATTCCTCCAATGCATTCAAATATTGAGAATGATAGATTTAATAAGAAAGCTATTAAAATGTTTTTTTCTGTTTTCATAAATCCTCCTTATACTCCATGATTATACGGTAAATCATCAAATTCTATTAGTTCTATGTTTTTTAATTCTTGATTATCAAATGTTAATTTGAATACTTCTGGTGCGTTTAGTCTTTTATTGTATAATGTTTTTCCATTGTATTCTACTTCTAATCTTTCTTCTGATATGTGTATTAATTTACAGTATTTTAATAAGTATGATGTTATTGCGTATCCATGTGTGAATACTGCGATTCTTTTGTCTTTATGTTTTTCTATTATTTCTTCTATTACTTCATTAAATCTATTTCTTACTTCTCTCATTGATTCTCCACCAATTGTTTTATAGTCAATGTCTTTATATTGTCTTATAAACCAATCTGGTACTTCTTTATCATTTATTATTCCCACTCTTCTTTCATCTAGTCTTTCGTCTATATTAGCTTTTAAGTTTTGACTTTCCATCATGTATTTAGCAGTTGCAAGTGTTCTTACACAGTTACTAGTATATAGTACGTCAATATTTTGTAGTTCTTGTTCTTTACTTAGTATTTCAGCTCTTTTTTCTCCTTCAGAACTTAGTATTATTTTTTCTTCTTTTATTATTCTTGGTTGTGTTGTATTATATGTTTCTATATCATCTCTTTTCATCCTTACTGAATGTCTTATTAAATATAATGTTGTCATATTATCACCCTTTTAATTATAACAAAAAACCTAGTTTTTAACTAGGTTTACATATCTTAATTTTTTTATTTTACATTTATATTGACTGGTATAATTTTTTTATATTATAATTAATTTGAAAAAGGGAACAATTATTTTTTATATTATGTTTTACTTTTTCTAGTTATTTGAGTTTAGTTTTGATACTTGGCGGTAAGACTAAACTTTTGTCTATAAACGTTTGGACTAAAAAAAGGCATACTTTGTATGCTTTTTTATATGATTCTATGATTCCCTATTATATATATCTTTATAGTTACTTATTACCCAGTTGTTATTTTCATTTATTAGTGTTGCTTCTACATTGAATGTTTCTGATGGGTTTAAGTCATTTGATACTGTTTTATAGTTTCCTTCTATTTTTATTTCTTTTTCTGTTTTTGTTATGTTTGTTATATTGAAGCTATTGTTTTGATATTCTAGGCTACTGTTTTTTTGTTCAAAGCAGTATAGTTTATTATTTCTTTCTTTAAATTTATCTATTAGGTTTTCTTCTATATATTTTTCTGATAGAAATGTTTTATATGAGTTTTTCATTTCTTCTATTGAGTTAAATGTTTTTGTATTTATATAGTATACTTCAAATACATCACTATAGTTTTTTTCTCCACAGTAATTTCCTGAATGTTTTTCAAATATTTTTGTGTAGTATTCTTCCATTTTAGATTGTACTATATTAGTTATTTCTTGTGTTATTTCTTGTTTTTTTTCTTTTGGTTTTGTTAAGTATTTTGATGCAAATAAGCATATTATTATAAACGCAATTATAACTATTGTATTTACTATTATTAGTTCTATTTTATCTTTCATATTATTTTTCCTTTACTACTTCTTTTATTTTTTCATATATTTTTACCATCGCATATGTGTCTAATTCACAATATCTTAGTAATCTTTCTCTTATATATTCTTTTTCTTTTCCTGTTTTTCCTATTAGGTCTTCAAATGATGACATTGCTTCTACTCCATTATGTACTAGATCTAAGTTTTTATAGTTTAGTGATGGATCATCTGGGAATAGTGCGGGTAATACATATTTTATTGAGTATGAGCCATGCATGTCTTTTGTGTAGTACTTCTTTTGTTGAAATGGAACCATTAAGTCTTTTATATTATCTCTTATATTTAGTAAGTGTTCACTTAAGTCTGGATATAATTCAGCTAGTTCTTCTATTACTCCTTTTTCAAATGTCATGTTATAAGCTAGTGTGGTTACATTTTTAGGTATATCTTTTACTAGTTGTTCTGCTAAAGCTCTTCTTGGATCTGTTCCTGCTTCAGCTAGGAATTCTTTATGTTTTAATTCTGAATCAATATAATGTAGTGAGTATTGAAATGGTATTCTTTTATATGGGCTTATATTATCGTATAAAGGTATTGGTTGTTGATATGTTTCAAAGTCTAGGAAGTATAATGGATATGTTAGTGTGTCTAAGAATTCTTTTAGTGATTCTTTATCTATATAGTCTTCTTTATTATATAATTCATATTCTACTACTTTTTTATAGTTTTCATTTATATCAGCATTTACTAAGTCTTTATAGTCATATAAACCTTCTCTATATAGTTTTAGTTTTGTTCTTGTCTGCATTCCTGCTATATCGAATATGTTTTTTTCTGGTAAGTGTCTTGTACAATATTTAAAGAATGGACAAGCATATGGTTCAAAACAATTTTCATCTATGTCTTTTGGTTGTTCACCTTTTTCTAGATAATTATTTATTTCTTTTATATTTTTTTCTACATCATTTTGTAAGTCTTTAGCTTCTTTTGTTATATCTCGTATTTTAAATAATTGATCTAAATCTAAGTCACCATTTCTTACATAGTCTCTATTAATATGTACTATACATACTTTAGTTACTTTTAGTCCTAGTTTAGTTAATACATAGTATTGGTATGATGCATCATTTATATAGATATCTTTTAGTTTTGTTGAACTTTTTACTTCATATATTTCATATGAGTTATTATTCTTTTTTAATATATCAACACTACAGAAGTTATTTTTATATGTGAATGATGCTTCTGTTATAATTATATCTTTATAGCTATCTATTGTATTCATAGTATCTTCTATCATTTGTGATAGATTTTCTCTATATTCTATATTTATATGACTTCCAAATAAATATCGAGCTACTTCATGTATAGCATTACCTGTTTCCATAATACTTTCATTATTTATTTCTTCTTTTTCTTCTGGTTTATGCTTTTCTAACCATAATATTTTTTTACATTGTAGTCCTCTACAATATGACGATTTTGATAGATTCATATTTTACCACCTAGTATAATTATAGTTTTTTTGTTTTTAAAAGTCAAAAAAATCCTCCGTATTGGAGGACTTTTTACATCATATCTTCTAACTTATCATCCATCTTATTCATCATTCTGGACATTTTCCTCATTAATGGTTTATTGTATTTTTGGTACATTATTACTGACCCTGCACCTAATGCCATTAACATCATTGATTTAGCCATTTTCACTTTAATCACCTCGCTAGAAGAGTTTGTATATAATTATTTATATACATTTATAGTATTTCTTGTTTTTTATTTTTTATTCAAGAAATTTTTTAAATTTTCTTCAAGGGAAGTTTTTCTTATGTATTCTTCATTATTATTTACGCTATATATAAATGCTTCGGG
>JAGKUT010000048.1 GCA_021152765.1 Actinomycetes bacterium | reverse complement strand
TCTCTATGCGTTGCCCCTGAAAAAGTTTTCTTCGGTTCGGGTTAACATCTCAGTCTTCCCGCTTAATACCGCAATCATAATTCAATAAATTACTGCTAGTAATAACACTCTCACCAAGCTCATCTTCCAAATCTTTTCTTGCATTACCAGCAATTTTACCCCCACGTTTAGCAACATCAATATTTTCATCTAAACCAATAGGATTTCTCTTTTTAGCAATTTCTCTAGTCGCAATCTCCCCTAAATCAGCAAGTGCTACTTCAACATCACTCATATTATCTCTCAAAGATTCCTTTTTCAACCCCTTAAATGATTTATATTGTTGTGCAGTCATACCAGACCAACTTTTATAAATCTCATTAGTCAATATTGCATATTCCCTTCCTTCAGTTATTCCACCATCTTTCCATATATCAGTAAGTTGTTTTCTATCTTGAATACCTTTAAGTCTTTTAGCTATCCATTTTTCATCATAACCTTTAGCTCTATATAAATCTATCGATCTTTGCGTTGCTAGTGATGGATCAAATGTTTCGTCTATTCTTTCACTACCCAATTTTGCTAACCATTGTTTAATTGGCTCTGCATTCTTTGAAGGTATTGACTCAATAATTCTAAACATTCCTTCGATATCAACGACATCAGTACTATAATATTTTCCATCAGTAGCTTTCAATTTCAGTTGGTTACAATTTGTAACCGACTGATTTCCTTCTTGTTTCAGCCTATGTTTTAATACTTTCCAATAATTTCTAGGATTATTACTTTCTGATAAAACCCCAACCAAATCAACAACACTTATAAAATATTTTTCTTGTTCTTTATCCCAAATAGTTCTTATTGTTTCATTATTAAATATCTTATTTATCAAATACACTTTATCTTGATTCATATATATCCTCCTTATTAAGACCAAATTTAACATATAATTCATTAATTCTTTTTTCATTATAAGATGCTTTTTCTTCTAATTGACGTACTTTAGTTTCCCAAAAAATCAGTTCATCACCTTCCTCATAAATCATATCATCAATACTAATCATTTCTTTTTCCATTATTTCATTCATACTATACCTCCTCTGCAAAATAATAAAAAAAGAGAGATGCCCCCTAAGGTATCTCCCGAATAGATATATTTTCCTTGCCTGAAAATATAAATTATCGACATAAATTGTTTGGTATTAACACCCGGCAAGCTAATTAATACAACTAAATTATAACAAAACTATCATTTAATTTCAAGTTAATTTATTAAAATAATTATATTTTCTTAACTTTCATATAAATCTCATCAACATCTAATCCATTAGATTTCTTAACATCTTTAACAACATCATACTCTATAAATCCAACATTCTTATAACAATGAATTGCTCTAACATTATGAGAAAAAACTTTTAAAAATATCTCATCAAGTCCAAAATCATTAAACCCATAATCAAGTACTTTCTTAAGAATTTCAGTCCCATAATGTTTATCTTGAAAAGAAGGCGTAATACAAATACCTATCTCAGAACTTCTTTCTTTAACATCTTTAAATTCAACTGTTCCAACAAACTTACCACTTTCTCTATCAATAACAGTATAAACTGGATCATTATTATCAAGTTTCATCTTAACCCATTCAACTTCATCATCATGACTAAAGGTAATAGGTTCAATAAAAATAAAATCTTGAATAACAGGATCATTAACCATAACTAAATAATCATCAACATACTTAATGTCAACTTTAACAAAATTCAATCTATCAGATTTAAAAATTACATCTTTCATAAAACCACTTCCTCTCTTTATAAATGATTCTATATAAAAAGATGAAAAAAAATACAGAATCACACTTAAGTGACTCCGTATTAAATACGTGTAAGTATAAACCCGAGATAGCTCAATATAAATATCTTATATCTCCTCACTTGCTACTAATTATACACTTTTTTTTCTTTTTGTCAAATTATTTTTATTAATTTTTCCTTGAACACTATCTCTAAGTACAATTCCATAAGTTAAAGTAGTTAAAGGAATACCCATTTTACAAATAGTAATAATTGCGTTCATCTTGTCCTCTTTAGTAACGCTATAATAAGAAATCACATTTCCATCATTATCCCAACCATTAGGAAAAGATACCTTATTCAAATACAAATCATCAATCATATTACCTTCAAGAACTCTTTCGCCCTTATACTTTGAAAAAAATCTAGATACACTCGCATACTCATCAGAAGAAACATTATCCCTAATAACATTCATAAACCTCTGTTTATTCAAACCGGTATATAAATAAAAATCAACTAAATCAAACTCTCTCACACTGCCATCAGATTCCAAAACACCTTCATTAATCAATCGAACAACTTCCCTGCAATCTCCAATTAAACGATTACGTTTCTCATCAATAATATGAGTTATGAAATCACTATATCTTTGATAAATAGGATGATCAAATTTTTTTAAAACTCTTAAAGAAAATTCAAACGATTCCTTATCATCTACATCAGAACCAAAATAATCATCTAATGACTCACATCCACTATCTAAAAACAACTTAACATTAGTGACATATAAATCAATATTATTAACCTCATTATCAGTAATTTCTTGACGTCTAGAATCCATTAAAAAATCCTTTTTACGATTATAATACTCCTTATAACCTAAAATAAACTTCTCACATATTTTTCTATTATCTTCACTTAAAAATCTTATTCTACTAGATAAACAAGTATGATTCATAGAAGGAGTAATATCATTCAAAAACTTAATTTCATAAATCATATTAACTAAATTATTCATATTTCTTCTATCACTACATAAAAGATCACATAAATATATTGACCTATGAGTAAGTTCTTTATACATTGTCATAACAGAATTAAAATTGCTTAAATCAGAAAACTTTAAAACTCTATTATCAATAATATTCTTCAACTCAGAATCACATTCTAAATCTTGTAACTTAAAATTACAATAATCCTTAAATATAGAATAATAATAATTCTCTAACTCATGTAAAGAAATTCTCAAATCATTTGATACATATCCAGCAGTATACTCAACACCTTTTCTTCTGCTTAAAGAAACACCAATTTGATCAAATAACTTAAATAACTTCTCAAAATCAGCAACAGAACTAAAATTTTCACTAACCCTAAATTTATAACTATCAAATATCTTAGAATAATTTTTATCAATTTGATTTAAAATATAAATCTCATCCAAAGAAAAATCATTAAGAATATCTTTACCTATAATATTTTTACCAGAACATAAACTTTGATAAAAAAACACTTTAGTGTATTTAACAATATTATTAAAAGAACTTTGTTTAATCTTCATGTTATCAAATAATATTGAATAAAACTTATCACTGTCGCCATGCTTAGAATAAAAACTCAAAATTTTCTTAAGAGATGAAACAATACCAGAATACTTAGCCTCATATTGACTAATAGTTTTATTCTTTTCCATTATCTTTTTAGAAACATTATATCCTTCAACAACATGTTTTATTAAACCTTTTTCTTCATTTGAAAATAATCTTAATCCCCTAAAATCACCGCTAAAAGAACTATAAGATTTAAATATGCGAACTCTACTATCATCATCATATTTAGAAGGATTAGAAATAACATCATAAACATTTGATAAAACAACATAAGAATTATAAAGCTTTATAAAATTATGGGCACTACGTCTTTTATCTCCCCTAACATAATTATTAGAAATTAAATTCTTAAAACGATCCATAATAAAAGGTCTATCCTTTAAAAATTGAAGACTATTTCTATTTATCTCATCATATAACTTAAAAACCTCAACAAAAAACATATCATCAGGAAGACCCATATAATCAGTATACTCCATAATTTCTCCCCCTTAAAGTTAGAAATTATTATACATTTTTATCAGAAAAAGTCAAACCTTAATATCCATACCTAACAAAACTAAATACAAAACAATTAATATAGAAAATAAAATAAACAAAAACTTATTAACCTTTCCATTACTTTCACATAAATCTAAACTAAATCTAAACCTAGAAGGATAAAATAACGCAATACCCTTCTTATTAAATAAATCTAAAACAATATGACTTAAATGAGAAACAAAATAAGGAATAACAACATTAAATTCAAAACCATAAAATAAAATCCCTGTATAAATAAATAATCCTAATATAGAATGAGTAAAAGATCTGTGACTAGACTTACTACCAAAATAAGCAAGAATAATAAATAAACAAACACTAATCAAATAACTAAATATATCATACTCTTTTATCTTACAATATAAATCAATATCAAAAAAATACTTAATTAAAAAACTCATTAAAACAATAGTTATCAAAGAAGTCATTAATCTGTCAAATAACTTATCACTAGTAGAATCCTTCAAATCAACATCAGGAACAAGTCCACCTAAAGAAGCAACTCCACAAGTAATAAGTAATTCAGAAATATTATCAGGTTTCATTAAATATAAAGAAACTAAATTTGCACACATAACATGAGTTTTCTTTTCCATCCTACCACCTTAACAATTATACCATAATAAAAAGTGAAATAAAATATTTCACTTTGAATCAATAATAATAGTAGTTGGACCATCATTAATTAAACTAACCTTCATATCAGCTCCAAATATTCCCTTTTTAGTTGGAACTATAGAATTCAATTTATCACAAAATAAATCATATAACTTAACAGAATCATTTCCATTCATAGCCTTAATATAACTAGGTCTATTACCGCGAGAACAATCACCATATAAAGTAAACTGACTAACACATAAAATAGAACCAGATACATCACAAACACTCAAATTCATAACACCATTACTATCCTCAAAAATTCTTAAATTAACTACTTTATTAACTAAATAATCAATATCAGAAATAGTATCTTCATGAGTAAATCCAACTAAAACCATCAAACCTTTATCAATACTAGAAACAATATCTCCATTAACAGAAACACTACTTTCTATACACTTTTGTACAACAACTCTCAAACTACTACCTCCTACTATAATCATTTTCATTCGGTTTAACATAACAAATATCTCTATCATCAATAGAATGTAAAGAAACACGATTAGAAGTATCTATATCATACTTATTAGTTCTAACAAGAATGATACCTAATCCAAACTTTTTCGCACTAATTATATCATTCTCACAAATTTCATCATAACAATAAATCGCAAATGGAAGAGGTTTTCCTAACTTAGAATTAAACTCATCATTTCTCGTTTCATTAGGCTGACTAACAACAAGTTCATTATAAGAACTTGAAACTCCAACAAACTCATCTGGAGTATAAAGCCTATTTATCCTATCAGTACCATTATTAGAACTTGGTATATCTGTTTTATCTCTGTAGTAATTAGAATAAGAATCAACCTCGAAAACATGAACCAATTGTTCAAATGGAATCTTATCAAATGCCAAATTATAATATAAATCAGTATCAGAAAAAGTATTTAACTTATTACTTCCATCAATAGAAAAAGAACCACCATCACGATTAACATGCAAATCTCTTTCACTCAAAACCTCATCCTTACGAGCAGATAATGACTTAACCAAAACAAAAAACTTATTTCCATTCATCTCATAAATAGGGACACCATATTCTATAGATAAATCTTTATTAATATATTTATTAGAACTCTCCTTATTCAAAATAGAACCATTAAACATCTGAACCATTTCTTTTCTAGCTATTCTAAAATCATCATAAAACTTATTTTCCATATCAAGATTTTTCAAATCATTAAGTAAATCTCTCTTTTCAGAGATACTCATCTTGTCCAAAGAAACAATTCGAGAATACATTCTTTTATCAAATGTACTTAAAACACTAGTTGAATTATTAAATCTAATTAACTCATTAATATCTAAAAAGACATTAGAAGTATAATCACGAAAAACATAGTCAATAACCATATCCGTAGTAACATAATTCATACTCTTTGTAATTTTTTTCTCAACAGCATTATCATCATATACTTTAGATAAAATAGAATCATATCCACCAAAAGGATTTAAAAAGTCATCAAAAACATCCCTAGGATTTTTTCCACTTTTAATCACCTTTAACATATCATGATATATAAGCAAACACTTCTCCAAAAAATAATCATAAAATTTTCTTCTCAAATTCTCAATTTCAGAAACATCATTATTCTTGCTTAAATTATTAATAAGATTACGATAATTTCTAACATTATACATAGAACAAATCTTATTAACTAAAGATCTATTTAATAATCTCTCAGGAATTGAC
>JAGKUT010000047.1 GCA_021152765.1 Actinomycetes bacterium | reverse complement strand
GGCTTTAGAGTTTATTCATCATAAGGTTAATATTAAGTTTGAGGATAGAGGTACTATTTATACTATTCCTTTGAGTGATATTTTATATGTTACTAAAGAATCAGTTTCTAGAAAGAGTATTATTAAAACAACTTATGCAGAGTATAATGTTAATTTAACTTTAAAGGAAATAGTTGAATTGTGTGAGAATGGACTTGTTCAGACTCATAGGTGTTGTTTTGTAAATATGGATAGAGTTAGAGTTATTAATAAGCATGAAAATCTTATTGAATTTGATAATGGTGAATTTATTGATTTATTATCATCTAATTATAAGAAGGGATTGGTTGTGAATGGGTAATGTTGTTAGTAATTCTTTATTTATTGTTTCGAGTTTTTTTATTAGTTTTGTGGAAATTTTTGTATGGTCAAGGTTTTATTCTGAAAAAATAAATTATAGAAATGTTTTTTTATATTTGTGTATTATTATATTATCTATGCTTGGTATGTTGAATCATTTATATGTAAATGTATTTGTCAGAACTATTATTGTGACTTTTTTAATGTGTTTTTGTAATTGGCTTGTTTTCAAGAAAAAAATAATACAAACAATTGTGAGTACTATGTATGGTCAATTTATTTTGGTTTTTGCTGATGCGATTTTTATTGCACTTTGCATTTTACTATTCAATGGTGATATGTCATATGTTAAAGATAATTTATTTGATACTTTTTTAGCAAATATTTTTGTAGCTATAATTTATCTATTAATATGTAATAATTTGTTTATTATAAATTTTTATCATAAAATTGTTTTTCTAACAAATAAGATAAGAATGAAAAATATAATATTAGTTTGCGTTATTTTAATAATAAGTGTTAATTTTTTAACATCTGTAGTATATTTTTATTTGAAGCCTGTTTATGTTATTATTGTTAATTGTATCTTGTTATTTGTATATTCTTTTATCATTTATAGGGCTATTAACGAAAAGAATAATAGTATGATTGTTAAAGCGCAGAATGATTCTTTGATGTCTAGTCTACATCAATATGAAGATATGGTTGATAGACAAAGAGTTGATAATCATGAGAATAAGAATCAATTATTGATAATTAAAAATATGATTAAGAAAAAAGATAAGGATGTTGTTAAGTATATTGATACTATTGTTAAGGATCAAAAAGAAGATGATGAAGCTTTATATACTAGAGTTATGACTATACCTTCTGGTGGTTTACAGGGTATTATTTATCAGAAAATGCTTGTTATGAAAGATGAACATATTAAATTTAGTTTAGATGTTGGTCGTGGTGTTAGAGATTTTGAACTTGATAAGTTAAGTATGGATGATAATTATAGGTTATGTAAGATAGTTGGAGTATTCTTAGATAATGCGATAGAGGAAAGTAGAAAAATTAATGATAAATGTATTATGATATCTTTATATGTTGATGATGATAATTTAGTTATAGAGGTATCTAATAGATTTGAGGGTAAGATAGATATTGATAAATTGGATGAATCAGGTTATACAACTAAGGGTGATGGTCATGGATATGGGTTATCTTTAGTTAAAAAGATTTTATCTGAAACTGATAAATTTGAGAATGTTAGAAGTATTAATAGAAATGTGTTTAAACAAATTATTAAAATTAAAAATACTTAGAAATTAATCTAAGTATTTTTTAAATGTTTAATTATTTAATTAAGCTTTCTGGGCATTCAGGTTCATCTGCAACCATAAAAATACATGCGCTTTCTCCTGTTTTTGCTACTGCTCCACCTAAGTTAGCTAAAAGGTTTGCTAAAAATTCCATATTATTCCTCCTTTTTATTTTCTATGTTTAAATTATTCATTTAAACCATGTGTTTTAATATATGTTTTGTAGTTATTGTATGGTAGTTTAAATATTTTATATGTAATTGGTGAAATAATTATATTTTGTAGTACTATTGCGAATATAAAACAGTTTGATATATATGTATTTTTAATTATTATTGATAGTATTACATATATTATTGAAATAATTGTTGAAAGAATTTTGTATATCTTTCTTCTTTTTTTATTTACTATTGGTCTTTTATGTGTATCTGCTGGTGAAAATAACATCATTCCAATTGTAAGTATTATTCCAATAATTATTTTTATTATTATGTTTAATTCTATTGTTTTCATTATTAGTGGTAATCCTATGAATATAATTGTTGATGATACTAGGCATATCCAACTTTTTGTTGCGTGCAGTCCAAATGATGGCATTCTAATTATGTTATATATTAATAGGAATATTATGTATTCTTTAAATATTCCTAATATTATTGCGATAGTTGTTATTATAATTAGTTTTGATATTGTAAGATACAGTCCTTCAAGTCCATATTTTATTTCTGCAAGTTTTGTTTTATCATAGTTCTTATTTTTTTTTATGATATCCATGCAGTTATCAATTATATAATTCCTCATATTTCCTACCTCTGATGTCAGTATAATTGATTTTTTTATCGAAATTTTTTTCTTGGTTTTGGATTGAAAATATGATGATTTATTTATTAATAATTAATTTTTTGTTTATTGTTTTGTCTTTTTATGTTTGATTTTTTAAGTTTAATGTTTTGTGCGAATTATGTCATAAAATGTCATAGTATAATAGTAATGTTGCACGGTAGAAATTTGTCGAATTTTGATGTTTTGTTTTTGTTGAATTCACTGTGTTAAATGTTGTATATTTTTATTGTAAGCGATTTTACTAGAAGGGAGATTTATGATATGAAAGGTAAAGTAAAATGGTTTAATAATGATAAGGGTTTTGGTTTTATTGAGTATAAGGAGGGTGAAGATATATTTGTTCATTATTCTTCTATACTTTCAAGTGGGTATAAGACTTTGGTTGAAGGTCAATATGTTGAGTTTGAGTTAGTTAGAACTGATAAAGGTCTTCAGGCTAAGAATGTTGTTGAAATTAAAACTGCTTTAGTATAGTAGTTTTTTTTTGATATTTTTGTGAAATTTGTTTAATTGTCTTTTTATTAATGTTATAATTATATTGGGAGGATGATATTATGAAATTTAATATCCATGGAAAGAATATAGAGGTTACTGAAGCAATTAGAAGCTACATTGAATCTAAGATTGGTAGGGTTCAAAAGTATTTTAAAGATACTGATTTGACTGCTACTGTAACTATTAGGGTTCGCGGTAAGGAGCAAATTGTTGAGGTTACTATTCCTGCAAGTAAGATGGTTTTAAGGGCTGAGGAGAAGCATAATGATTTATATGCTGCTGTTGATTTGGTTTCTGATAAGTTAGAAAGACAAATTCGAAAGAATAAGACTAAGGCTCGTAAGAACTTGAAGCAAACTATTATCTTTAATGATTTTGACGTTGATGCGTCTGAAGATGTTGATGATAGTATTGTTAAAAGAAAGGTTGTTGATACTAAACCTATGAGTGAGGAAGAAGCAATTTTACAAATGGAGTTAATAGGTCATGATTTCTTCTTATTTAAAAATGATAAGACAAATGAGTTATGTGTTGTTTATAAACGTAAAGATAAAGGTTATGGTATTTTAGAGGCAAAATAAATATTTTGCCTTTTTTGTTTAAATTACTAGGATTTTTCTTATTTTTTTGATAAAATATACTATGTATTAGAAAAGGAGAATCGAAATGAAGCTTTTTAAGAAAATATTTGATCATGAATATAAAGAGTTACAGAAGTTTGAAAGTATTGCTCGTGAGATAGATGCTTTAGATTCTGAATATAGTAAATTAAGTGATGAGGAGTTACAACATAAAACTGTTGAGTTTAAGGAAAGACTTGCTAATGGGGAAACTTTAGAGGATATTAAGGTTGAGGCTTTTGCGACTGTTCGTGAGGCTGCTTATCGTACTATTGGTGAGAAACCTTTCTTCGTTCAAATTTTAGGTGGTTTAGCAATTCATTATGGTAATATTGCTGAAATGAAAACTGGTGAAGGTAAAACTTTAACTTGTACTATGCCTGCTTATTTGAATGCATTAACTGGTGAGGGTGTTCATATTGTTACTGTTAATGAATACTTAGTTGGCGTTGCTGCTGATTGGATGGGTAAGGTTTATAATTTTTTAGGTCTTACTGTTGGTAAAAATTATAGGGATTCTTCTATTGAAGAGAAGAAGGAAGCTTATAATTCTGATATTATGTATTCTACTAATAATGAAATTGGGTTTGACTATTTAAGGGATAACATGGTTATTAGGGCTAGTGATCGTGTTATGAGACCGTTTAATTTTGTTATTGTGGATGAAGTTGACTCTATTTTAATTGATGAGGCTAGAACTCCATTAATTATTTCTGGTGGTTCTATGCATTCGGCTAATTTATATAAACAAGCTGATAGTTTTGCGAAAAAGTTGCATGAAAATGATGGCTATGTTTATGATGAAAAGTTAAAGGTTGTTACTCTTGATGATAAGGGTGTTAATGAGGCTGAGAAGTATTTTAGAGTTAATAATTTATATGATATTAATAATTCAACTTTAGTTCATTTTATTAATCAAGCACTTCGAGCTAATTTCGCAATGAAGAAGGATTTTGATTATGTTGTTGAAAATGGAGAAGTTATTATAGTTGATCCATTTACTGGTCGTTTAATGAAGGGTCGTAATTATTCTGATGGATTACATCAAGCTATTGAGGCTAAGGAAGGCGTTCAAATCCAAGAGGAAACTAAGACTTTAGCGACTATTACATTCCAAAATTTATTTAGAATGTATAAGAAGATTTCTGGTATGACTGGTACTGCTAAGACTGAGGAAGAGGAATTTAGAGATATTTATAACATGTATGTTATTCAAATTCCTACTAATAAGCCTGTAATTCGTGAGGATTTTGGTGATTTATTATTTGCTACTAAGAAAGGTAAATATAAAGCTATTGTTAATGAGATTAAAGAAAGACATGCTAAAGGACAACCAGTATTAGTTGGTACTATAGCTGTTGAAACAAGTGAATTATTGTCTGATATGTTAAAGAAGGAACATATTCCTCATGAAGTATTAAATGCTAAGAACCATGCTCGTGAAGCTGAAATTATTGCTAAGGCTGGTGAAAAGGGAGCAGTTACTATTGCTACTAATATGGCAGGTCGTGGTACCGATATTAAATTAACTGATGAGGTTAAAGCTTTAGGTGGTTTAGCTGTTATTGGTACTGAACGTCATGAGTCTCGTCGTATTGATAATCAGTTAAGAGGTCGTTCTGGTCGTCAAGGTGATCCTGGATTTTCTCAATTCTGTGTTTCTTTTGAAGATGATTTATTAGTTCGTTTTGGTACTGATAGAGCTAAGATGATTTTACAACGTGTTGGTTTTACTGATGATATGTCTATTAGAAATAAGATGTTATCTTCTTCTGTTGAGACTGCTCAAAAAAGAATTGAAGGTAATAATTATGATATGAGAAAAACTATCTTACAATATGATGATGTTATTAATAAGCAAAGAGAAGCAATTTACGCTATGCGTAATGAAATATTAGATACTGATGATATTCATAGTGTTGTTGTTGAAAGTATTAAAAATTATGTTTCAGCATTAGTTGAAGATCATTTGGCTCCTGAAGGATATTTAACTTTAAATGATATTACTGAAATTATTGAGGCAATTAATCAAGTTGTTAAGAATGATGTTAAAGTTGAAGATTTAGATGATCAAACTGTTGAAAGTGTTACTAATGTTTTAACTGAAAAAGTTTTATCTGAGTATGAAGAAAAATTATCTAGTATTCCTAGTGAAATTGTTTCAGAATTTGAAAGAGCTATTTCTTTAAGAGTTATGGATACTCACTGGATGGAACATATTAATACTATGAGTATTCTTAAGGAAGGTATCCATTTAAGAGGATATGCTCAAGAAAATCCATTACGTGCATATACTACTGAAGGTTATGAATTATTTGAGGATTTATTAGATACTATTGATAAGGAGACTACTATGTTCTTACTTAAGGCAGAAGTTAGACAAAATGCTGAAAGAAAAGAAGTAGCAAAGGGTAAAGCAGCTGATGATGAAAGTAAGGTAGCTAAGAAAACTCCAAAGAAGAGTACTAAAGTAGGTCGTAATGATCCATGTCCATGTGGCTCAGGGAAAAAATACAAACAATGCTGTGGTAAGTAGTAGGAAATATAAGGGTTTGCGAGGATTTTGTCCACGCAAAAATTGACCGAAAATTGCCATTTGTCCACATTTTGTCCACGTAAATTTAAAATTGTGGACAACAGGACAAAAAGTGTTGTGAAATTTAGTACACGTTTTGTGGACAATTTATAAAGATAAATGTCATCATTCGATGGCATTTTTTGTTTACCAATTTTAGAAAAGGAGAGTATAAAAATGGTAAGCGTAAGAAAACGTGGAAAGGTATATGAATACCGATTTGAAACAGCTTCAGTTGATGGCACAAGAAAATGGATATCTAAATCAGGATTTCCAACAAGACAAGATGCATTAAATCAAGGTGCATTAGATTATACAGAATATTATAAGATAGGAAGAGTAAGAAAAAATAAAGATATGTCATATTCAGATTATTTAGATT
>JAGKUT010000046.1 GCA_021152765.1 Actinomycetes bacterium | reverse complement strand
TCTTCTGTATATTTTGATTTTTCTTCTTGTTTAGTTCTTAATATTTCTTGTTCTAATTTTGTTATTTCTAATTCCTTTTTATTTAGTTTTTCTTTTAATTCTTTTTCTGTATTTATTTGAGTTAATTTAATTTCTCTTTCTAAGTCTTTTTTATGTTCTTCGTGTATTCTATTTAATTCTTTTTCAAATTCATTATCTCTTATCTGTTTTGTTATATTTTCATAGTCTGTTTCGTTTATTTTAAACATTGTTCCACATTTAGGACATTTTATTTCGTTCATATTGCCTCCTTATCCATTCCATAATTAGTTCTACTATAAAGTCTATTTCATGGTCTGTTAGTTCTTTATTTTTCTTTATGTGATGCCATTTTTCTATACAGCCTCTGCAACATGTTGCGGTTGCGTGCTGTCCAATAAATACAGGATGGTTTTTCATAGGTGTTTGTTTACCATCATTTTCTATTATTTCTGGTTTTATTCTTTTATTGATTATTTCGTATGTTTGTTTTTTTATTTCTTCTATTCCTTTTTTGTCAATGTATTCTATTTCTTTTTTTCTTAGATGAAAACTACTTCTGAATTTTGATTTACTTAATTTATTTAGTTTGTTTTGTATTACTTGTGACATTTATTGGATTCACGTGTATTACAGTTAAGTAGATTTCATCTATTTTTTTTGTTATTTCTTTTTCAAGTTTATCGGCTATTTCATGACTCTCGAAGGTTGTTAAATTCCCGTCTACAAATATTGTAAATGATATTTGATATAGGTATCCTATTGGTGTTGAATTGAAGTGAGTTATTCTTTTTATTTCTTTGTGACTTTTTATTATTTCATATACTTCTTTTTTTGTTTCGTTTGAAATAGCTTTATCCATTAGTACGTCGTATGATTCTTTAAATATTTTTAGCCCTGTAATTAATATCCATAAGCCAATTATTATTCCTACAATTCCGTCAAATATAAAAATACTATATTTTGCGAATATACACGATATTAAAGTACCTGTTGTTAGTAAACAGTCATTTATATGGTCTTTTGCGTTTGCTTTTACAAGTAGGTTTTTATATTTTTTTCCAATACTATATGTATAAATATATAAAGATAGTTTTGTTAAAATTGTTATTATACTTACTATTATAAGCCATATTGAATATGTATATGTTTTATTCTTTACTAGTGTATCTGTTCCTTCTTTTATTATTAATAACCCCATGAAAATCATTATTATACTTATGAGCATTGAATAAATATATTCTGCTTTTCCATGGCCTAAATTATGATCTTCATCTCTTGGTTGAGATGCGATTTTATTTCCTATATATGTCATGAATGATGAAAAAATATCTCCAGCACTATTAAGAGAGTCTGCAATCATTGCTTGTGATTTTGTTATTAGTCCTATTATTCCTTTTATTATTAGTAGAAATATATTGCCCATTATTCCTAATTTACTTGCGGTTTTTGCTTTTTCAAATCTGTCCATATTGAACCTCCATTGTTTCTTTTATTATAGCAAAAAGCACACATAATGTGTACTGTTTATAATTTAGTTTTTAGATTTTCAAGAGTTTGCTTATTTTCTTCTAGTTCTTTATCAAGTTCTTCTATCACACTTTCTAATTCTTCTATTTTTGCTGATTGTGCTTCTTCTTTTTGCTTTAATTCTTTATATTCTTCTAGTTCTTGTTTATATGTTTTAATTTGAATTTCTTTATTGTGTATATCTTCTATCGTTGTTTCATATAGTCTTTGTTTTCTTTCGTTAGTTTTTTTTATATATATTGTGCACTCTAATACACTAACGAGTATTATAATTATTATTATTATTATCTTTTTAATAGTACACCGCCCTCTTTCCCATGTAGTTATAGTTTTCTATAAATGTTTCTTTGTTATATCTTGTTATTCTTCCTGTATATGGATCTGATACTATAACTTGCTGATTATTGTATCCAATTATAACTACTGCGTGTTCGTTTTCTTTCCAATAGATTTTTTCTCCTGTTTTTCTATATATCCACATTGATGATATTCTCGATGGTAAGTTACCTATTGTTGTCCACACCATTACAGGTCTATTCTGACTTACTAGTTCTAATACTTGTTCTAGTTCTAGTCCTTCTATATTTTGTACTTCTGGTTTGAATTTTTTTGCCACTTCCGCAATTGGTTTATTATATACTCCATATGAAGAGTCATCTCTTGGGTCTCCTATAAATTCTTCTTCTGGATTTCCTCCATATATTTCGTCTTCTATTTTATATGGCAATGATCCTTTTTTTAGTGAATCAACAATTTGATCTATTGTTACATCTACATCATAGTATTTTAATAATATATAAAGCGCTGCTGATTCACATCCAGTTGGATAGTTAGGAAATTGTGAGTATGTAATTTCTCTATCTATTTTTACTGTAGAACGCGCTAATTCTTCTTGTTCTTTTCTTATTTGTTCTTCTAAAATTTTATTTTTAATTTCTTCTATTTCTTCGTTTATATTTACATTTTCTTCTTGTAGTTGTGATACTGTATTTTGTAGATTCTCAATTCTACTTTTATTTTCATCTATAGCGTATTGTTTATTTTTTATTTCCTGTTTCATATCTTTATGTTCTGTTGTTTTAAATAAATAAACATATTCTTTGTTTGTTTCTTGTTTTAATTCTATAATTTTTTCTAATCGTTTTATTTCTTCTAAGCATTTTTTATTTTGTTTTAATGTATATGTTATACAAATTATTAGTACTGTTGAAATAATCACTGTTAATATTAAATATACTTTTTTCATATCATCACTCTACTTTAATTTAGTATATCATATTTTTTAGTTTTTTTGTAGGTAAAAGAAACTACATTTCTGTAGTTTCTTCTAAACTCTTATAATAGTTATATCTTTTAATTGCATTTTCTTTATTTTGTTTTAATAAATTTTTTGCTTCTTCTGGATTTATTTTTTCTAACATATTATATCTTGTTTGGCTTTGTAGGAATTCATCATATTTATCAAAGTCTACATTTTTACTATCTAGATAGAATTTTTGTTCTAAAGGATTGTAATGGAATATTGGGAAGTATCCACTAGTAGTGGCTAATTTTTCCATTTCTATAGTATTTGACATTCCACCTTTTATTCCATGTGATATACATGGTGCATAAGCGATTATTATTGATGGTCCGTTATAGTTTGTCGCTTCTTTGAATACTTTTATTAATTGGTTAGGATTTGCCCCTAGGGATACTTGAGCTACATACGCATGTGGATATGATAATGCGATTCTAGCCAAGTCTTTTTTAGCATTATGTTTACCATTTGTTGTGAATGATGCGATTGATCCAATTTGTGATGATTTTGATGATTGTCCTCCTGTATTTGAATATATTTGTGTATCAAGTACCAATATATTTACATTATCGTTAGTTGATAATACATGATCTATTCCACCAAATCCGATATCATATGCCCATCCATCTCCACCTATTGTATATACTATTCTTTTAGTTATATATTCTTTTAATTCTATTAATTCTTTTGGACATGTATCATAATTGATGTTTTCATATACTTCTTTTGTTATTTCATAATCATCATAATTATTTAACCACTTTTCAAATAATTCTTTATTATCATTATTTAGATTATTTTCCATTATTTCTTTTATTTTATTTCTTTTGAAGTTTGTAGCATTTAATATTCCGTATCCAAATTCGGCATTGTCTTCAAATAGTGAATTTGCCCAAGGAATAGTGTATGGAGTTGAGGGAAGTGATCCCCCATATATTGATGAACATCCTGTAGCGTTTGCGATTACTAAGTTTTCTCCAAACATTTGAGTTAGTATTTTTATGTATGATGTTTCTCCACATCCTGCACATGCTCCATGGAATTGGAATTTTGGATTTTTAAATTGAATTGTTTTTAAGTTTTCAATTTTTTGTGGTTTTTCTTTTATATTATTGTTTAGGTAATCAAAGATTTTTTGTTCATTTTCTCTAATTTCTAATTTATCGAATTCTAATGCTTTAGCACCCATTTTCCCTGGACATGATTTAGCACATAGTCCGCATCCTGTACAGTCTTTAACTGATATTCCTACAATATAGTATCCTTGTTTTGTTATTTCTGGTATACATCTTTCCTTTACGTAGTCTGGAGCATTATTATATTCTTCAACAGACAATATATATGGTCTTATTACTCCATGTGGGCAAACTGTCGCACACATATTACATTGTATACAGTTTGAATTCATCCAGAATGGAACTATTTCACTTACTCCTCTTTTTTCTTTTTGAGTTGTTCCTGCTTCATATATTCCATCTTTAGTATTTATAAATTCTGATACTTTTAATTCATCACCTTTACGCATACGCATTGCTTCATAAATATTATTATAGTTTGTATTTAAATTATTTGTTTTTGTATCATCTAATTTTATTTCTTTCAAGTATTTTTCTGCTTCTTCTATTGCGTTATAATTTGCATTAACTATTTCTTCGCCTTTTTTGAAATATCTTTTTTTTGCATTTTCTTTCATTTCTTGTTTAGCTAGATTGTAATCTACTAAGTTTGACAGTTTTAAAATTACTGCTTCCATTATTGTGCTGATCTTATTTCCTAATCCAGTATTTCTAGCTAAAAGGTATGCATTTATTGTATAGAATTTTATATTTTTTTCTTTTATTATATTTTTTATATCTTGTGGAAGTGTTTTATTTATTTCTTCTTCTGTTTTAATTGTATTTAGAATAAATATTCCATTTTCTTTTATATTATTTAGTGTTTCAAATTCGTTTAAATATGATTCTTTTGTTACAACTACTACACTTGGATTTTCACAATAGTATGTTGATCTTATTTTATTTTCATTGAATCTTAGGTGTCCAATTGTTACTCCACCTGATTTTTTTGAATCATATTGGAAGTATCCTTGTACATAATTATTTGTGTTATTACCTATTAATTTCATTATAGATTTTGATGCGCTTACCATTCCATCTGAACCATATCCATATATTAAGAATTCTTTAGAATTATCTATTTTATATGATTCATCTGTTTTTAGACTTTTGTTTGTAACATCATCTTCTATTCCTATTGTGAAGTCATTAATAGGATTATCTAACATATCATATATAGCTTTTATTTGTGATGGTGTCGTATTCTTACTTGATAGTCCATATCTTCCACCTACTATTTTTATTTCTTTTTCTTTTAAGGCAGCTACTACGTCTAGGTATAGTGGTTCTCCAATACTTCCTGGTTCTTTTGTTCTATCAAGTACAGCAATTTTTTCTACAGACCCAGGTATTACGCTTAATAAATATTCTTTTCCAAATGGTCTATATAGATGTACTTCAACTAATCCATAGTCTTTTAAATCGTCTATTGTTTCTTTTATTGTTTCACATACTGATCCCATAGCAATTATTATTTTTTTAGCATTTGGATTTCCATAATAATTGAATGGTTTATAGTTTGTTCCAGCAATTTTATTTAGTTTTTCCATATATTCATTTACTTTATCTGGAAGTGCTTCATAGTACTTGTTTCGTGCTTCTGTTGCTTGAAAATATATGTCATCATTTTGAGCAGTTCCTCTTGTATTCGGATTATATGGATTAAGTGCTTTTTCTTTGAATTTTTTTAACGCCTCGTAATTTAATAATTGTTTATAATCTTCTGATTCTAATACATCTATTTTATCAATTTCATGGCTTGTTCTAAATCCATCAAAGAAGTGTAAGAATGGCATACTTGAATCAATAGCTGTTAAGTGTGCGATTGCTGCTAGGTAGTGTGCATCTTGTACGCTTGATGAGGCAAGCATTGCGAATCCTGTCTGTCTTGTTGCGTATATATCTTGATGATCTCCAAATATTGATAATGCATGTGTTGCGATTGTTCTAGCCGCTACATGTATTACGCATGGCAACATTTCTCCTGCTATTTTATACATATTTGGTATCATTAAAAGTAACCCTTGGCTTGCTGTGAATGTTGTTGTTAATGTTCCTCCTACTAGTGATCCATGTACAAATCCAGCTGCACCTGCTTCACTTTGCATCTCAACTACTTTTACTTTATCTCCAAAGATATTTTTTTCGTTTTTACTACTCCATTCATCACAATGTTCTGCCATTGGACTTGATGGTGTTATTGGGTATATACCTGCTAATTCTGTAAATTGGTATGCTGACATGCTACATGCTTCATTACCGTCTACTGTTACTTGTTTTTTCATAAATTTCCTCCGCTCTATTTATAATTATATCACGTTTCTTTTATATTTTTAAGTTTTTATTTGACATTATTAATTTAACGTGCTATTCTCTTATAGGTGATTTTTTTGAATCCGTCGCGGTTCAAAGGCTCCCAAACGAAGCGATTGAACAAACGGCTTTTTTGGCTGATCCTAGAAGCCAAAGAGTATAAGTCGTTTTGCGCGCGGATCATTTTGGATCCGGTGGCGTCGAAGCTAGCGAGGTCAAGCCACAAGGGCTCATATCCTAGGGCTTTCGCGCAGCTAGCCATGGCGATGCTGATCCGATAATGGCCGAAGCCCATCCGGATATTTCCGACGATGATTCCATTCTCGGGGAAAGGCTCATTACTCTCTTTGAAGACGATGTTCTTTGCGCCCAAGAAATCCAGGGTCGGGATTGTTTCGAAGCCGAGTTTATAG
>JAGKUT010000045.1 GCA_021152765.1 Actinomycetes bacterium | reverse complement strand
GATATTATATTTTATATTATTAAATAATTGATCATAATTTTTGCTAGTTATATCTACAACTAAATCAGAAATAGAAGAATCATAAACATTTTTACTAGAATTCTTATAAATCGTACATAAATAAATAACTAAAAAGATAGTAATAATATAAACAGCAAGCAACAAAATATAATTCTTATATTTCACATTATCACCTTATTCCATAGAATCAATTTCTTCAATAGTTACAACAGGTAAAACTATCCCCTCATCAATACAAATCTTAGAAAACTTTTCACGGAAAGCATTCAATTCTTTAATAATACTATCAGGATAAATTCTCTTACTAATCTTAATAGCATTATAAACATCCAATATAGTGACTTCGCTACGATTATCAACTAAAGCCATAGAAAATGCTTGAGATAAAACGGAAAATGCAACATCTGGATACATCGCAGACAAACCATAAGTTCTCTTATACTCACTAGTTGCAGAAACAATAGATTCAAGCAACATTGTAGTAATATAATCATTATACTTAAAATGAATACCAGTTTGATGCTCATACCTAGGTAAAGACTTAAATAAAATTTGAACAGTAGTAGCCTCATCAGGTTCATTAACATCTATCTTATCAAACCTACGTAAAAAAGCCCTATCACGAACAATATAAGTTTCATATTCAATATCAGTAGTAGCACCAATTGCCTTAATATCTCCTCTATCCAAACATGGCTTCAAAATATTAGCCAAATCAACAGGGCTCTCCGAATTAGCACCAACCAAAGTATGAACCTCATCAATAAATAGAATTACCTTACTCATACTCTTTAATTCATCAACCAACAAATTAACCGAAAGCATCTCATTTCCACCTATAGTAACTTTATTCATTAACGAAGAAGAATTAACCTTTAAAATCTTATAACCCTTTAATACATCAGGAACCATATCCTTTTGTATTAAATAAGCAAGCCCCTCAACAATAGCTGTTTTACCAATACCTGGCTTACCAACAAGTAAAGCAGACTTCTCAGGAGCAAGTAAAACAATCATTAACTTCTTAATTTCCTCTTCACGAGCAATAGCCGGATTAGTAACATACTCCTTATCAGTCAAATTATCACAAATATTATTAATAACAGAATAACTTTCCATCAAAATCACCCCTCAATATAACCCATTTTTTTATAAGCATTAATAACATTGCTTAAACTTTCACTACCAACTATTCTATAATAAACAGAAGTTTGTTTACCATCCTCAAAAAAAATAGTTGTTGGAGTACTTTGAAAATTAATATCAGAATTTAAATCTTTCTTTTCATCATCACTTAATTTAGATAAATCAATATATCTAACATCAATTTGATACTTCTTAATAAAACTCTCCATAGTAGGCTTAAATACAGAACAAGCACTACAAGTAGAAGAACCAATAACTAGTGGAAAAGACTCCTTATTATCAACTAATTTCTTAAAATCATTATAACTTATTTCATCATAACCAGATAACTTATTACTACTACATCCAGTACATAATAAAAACATAACACCAAAAAATATTAAAAACTTTTTCATTATTACACCTCACATACAATAAATATTATATTACATTAAAACATAAAAAAAAAGAGATTTCAAAAAATTTAATCCCTTTTAATATTTGATACAACAACTTGATCAGCCTCTAAAATCAAATTTTTGTTATTCATTATAAAATCATCAACATCATATTTTAAACTAGAAGCAACTTCAAATAAAGTATCTCCATCTTTAGTCAAATACATAGAAACATTATTAGGTACTAATAAATCTTGATTCGGATAAATAATATCACCATCATCCAAACCATTTATAGCATGTAAAACATTTAAATCAACACCATACTGGTTAGAAATATCATATAAAGTATCACCTTTTTTTACAATATACGTAGAATATAAACCATTATTTTTAGGTATTACAATATAACTATCACTAATAAACTCATCCTCATTAATACCATTTAAACGAATCAAATCATCACTTGTACAATTACAATACTTAGAAATAGACTCTAATGTATCACCATCAATCATTCTATACACCTGATACACCATATCACCTCATATTAATATATGAAATAATATAATTAATGTACCTAATTAGCAATTCTATGATGAATTATAGGTCCGTTAATATCAAGAGTACCAAAACTATAACCATGCGATAAACCATACTCAATAATAGAACTAACAGCCCTTATACTGTTAATATTAGTATCATGCTGTAAAACAACATAACTAGAACCATTACCTAAACCATTAATAACATTACTCGCATATTGAGAACTATCCATTATAGTACCACTCGCATCCCCACTAGAAACATTCCAATCATAATATTTAAAACCTCTAGCCTCAACCATAGAAGCCAACTGACTCATAATACCACTACTATAATTCCTACTAACAGTATTAGAACTACCACCAGGAAAACGAATTATATTAGAATAACTACCAGTTTGACTATTAACAATCTCATTTATTGCATTCAAATCCTCAAAATAAGCATCAATACTAGAATAAACATAACTATAATTATGAGTATTAGTATGTAAACCTATAGAATGACCCCTTCTAAAAGCTTCACCAATAAGATAAGAATATCCAGGATTTCTACCAGTAACAAAGAATGTTACCTTAACATTATACCTATCAAGTATATCTAATAACTCACTAGTATACTGACTTGGACCATCATCAAAAGTTAAATAAATAACCTTATTTCCATTATTATTAGGTGAATAAACATTAACAGATCTATCAATAGAACTACTATTCCCACTACTATCAGTAACACTATAATTAATAACATACTTTCCAACGTCATTAGAAACACTACCACTTACAGCTACCCTATTAGTAATATCCCCATCACAATTATCAGAAGCACTATAACCAGGTTCATTATAGGAACTTCCAACAGGAATATAAATATCAGAACCCTCTAAACTAATAACAGGATTAGTTATATCTTCACGCCTCAACTCTATAACCTTAGAAACTTTATTACCAGAAGAATCAGAAACATTTAAAGTAATACTATTATCACTAACATCCATACTAACTCTATCAGATAAATCACCATCATAATTGTCACTAGCACTATACTTAATATCATACTTATCACTACCAGGACATACATAAATTGCCTCATCAGATGCCTCAATAATAGGACTAACATTATCAACAACTTTAACATGATTAATTAAAGTTTTTTTATGCTTACCATATGAAGCAACATACTTAACCTGATAATCACCAATTAATGAAGTATCAACCTCATTATATAAAGAAACATCTACACCACGACACTTAAACATATTTCCATAACAAGCAGAAACTCCTTGAGGAGTAAAATTGCTATTAACATCAATAACTAGATCAGACAAATTTTCTTTAAAAATAATACGCTTAGAAAAAAGAAAAAAATATAATATAAATATAAATAAAATACAAAAACCAATTATAAAATATAATCTATTCTTCAACAAGAACTTTTTCACAATGACCATCCAAATCCTTTAAAGCTTTATCCATAATATTTAAAGCCTCATCATTATCGGTAATACCAACTAAATGCTCACCATTCAAAATATCAACAGTTTCTTGACCTAATTCCCCATCAATAGAATCAACATACTTAACAATTTGTCCATCCTCTAAAAATAAATTAAATTTACTATCCTCAGTAAAACAAGAAATCTCTGCTTTAACAGGCTCTTTTTTACTAACACCATTAGAACAACCACAAAGACAAACAAACGCCATAAAAATAACTATTTTCTTCATACTCTTCCTCCATTATAGATATTATATCACAAATCTATAAATTAATTAACCCTATACTTAGAAACAATACTTTCAAAAACTTTTATACCGTCAACCGCAGCAGAAACAATTCCACCAGCATACCCACAACCTTCCCCAGCGGGATAAATACCAATAATATTAGACTCAAAATTATCATCACGAATAATTTTAATAGGAGAAGAAGTCCTTGATTCAACACCAGCCATAACAGTATCAAAATCATCAAAACCTTTAATCCTATTACCAAAATAAGCCATTGCTTCCTTAAAAGAACTATTAATAGAATCACTAAACAATAAATTCAAATCAGAAAAACAATAATTACCCTTAATCATTGGTAAAACTTTTCCAAAATCATTAGACTTAACACCATTTAAATAATCTCCATACTTTTGAATAGGAATAGCACCTTTACCAAGTTCAAAAGCCAAAGACTCAAGTCTCTCCTGAAACCTCACACCATCAAATAAATTACTACCATAATCAGATTCATTTACAGTAACAACAATAGCGCTATTAGCAATACCACTACCTCGATCATGATTACTCATACCATTAACAACAAGCCTACCTTCTTCACTTGAAGCATTAACAACATAACCACCTGGACACATACAAAAAGAATAAACACCACGGCCTGAAGAAGTATTATATGTCAACTTATAACTGGCAGGTCTCAAATACTTATAGAACTCCCCATATTGATTATAACTAATCTTATCTTGAGAATGCATAACACGAACACCAACCGCAAAAGGCTTATTACACATATTAATACCTCTATCATGAAGCATTCTAAAAGTATCACGAGCACTATGACCAATAGCTAAAACAAGTATATCACAATCAATAACTATATCATTAACAACAATAGACTTAACACGTCCATCAACAATATTAATATCATTAAGACAAGAATTATATCTAAACTCTCCACCCATGGAAATAATCTCATTCCTCATATTCTTAACAACATCACGCAACTTATCAGTACCAATATGAGGCATAAAATCATATAAAATCTCAGAAGAAGCACCATTTTTAACAAATATGTTCAAAACTTCGTTAATCCTATTATTCTTATCCTTTATCTGAGTACTTAATTTACCATCAGAAAAAGTTCCAGCACCGCCTTCACCAAATTGAACATTCGAATTAGGATTAAATACACCACCATTCCAAAACTCATTAACAGTCCGAACCCTATTATCCATATCCTCACCACGTTCAATAACAATAGGCTTAAAACCATACTTAGCTAAAAAATAAGCACAGAATAATCCACAAGGTCCACTTCCAACAACAATAGGTCTGCTTTCAAGCACATCTTCACCACAAGAAACGAAATCATATTTATTATTAACCGACATAGTAACATCATTATCAAACTTAATACGACTTAAATCCTTCATCTTTACATCGACTTCATAAACAAAACAAACATTATCCTTATGACGAGCGTCAATACTCTTCTTAATAATGTCAACATTGACAATATCATTTACATTAATTTTCAATTTTCTTACCAATACACTATATAATGTATCAATATTATCATTTTTAACACTTACTTTAACTTGTTTAACTCTAATCACTTAAATCACCCACAGATCCACCAGCAATCATACCAGACAAAAATGCAAAACCAAGATTATAGCCACCACAATCACCAGTTACGTCCATTACCTCACCAGTAAAATATAATCCAGGAACAATCTTAGATTCAAAAGTATTAATATCAATATCATCAAGAGAAATACCACCCATACTAACTTGAGCAACATCAAAACCTCTAGTACCAACAATATCAATATTAAATGAAACAAGATTATCAAATAAAACCTTTTTCTTATTACCTAAATCACTCCAAGGACAAGAAAAATCAATACCACACTTTTTCAATATAACATTAACAATATTATAATTTAAATAACCCTCTAATAATTCTCCAATACTACGACCTAAAACATTATTATTAACCGAATCAAATAACTTACAAAAACTATCAAAATCAGAAACAAAATTATATAAAAAATTAACCTTAACACTACAATTACCTAATCTTCCTGCAATATTACTTAAATTAAAAATACAAATACCACTTAATCCATAATCAGTAAACTGTACCTCACCTATCTCACTTTTAGATCCAATAGAAACACATGCATCACATCTTACACCACTTAAAGACTTAATAAACTTATCATTAGAAACTAAACCAACTAAAGAAGGTATAACAGGAACAATCTTATGACCTAAAGATTTACCAAATAAATAACCATCACCATCACTACCAGTTTTAGGATAAGACTTACCTCCAGTACTAATAATAACCTTATCACAAATATAATCACCATTATTAGTAGAAACAACAAAACTATCATTTTTCTTAACTATGTTCAAAACTTTACAATCATAAACAATATTAACACCTCTTAAAGAAGCCTCTTTAAGTAAAGAATTATGAACACTATAAGACTGATTAGAATTTGGATAATAGTAACCATTCTTAACCTTAGGAACAACACCTATACTAGAAAAGAAATCTAAAACTTTTCTTTTATTAGAATCATTAATAAAAGATAAATCATTACTGCTAGAATAATAATGTTCAAAACTAAAATCATCATTAAAATAATTACACTTACCATTACCAGTAATAAGTAACTTCTTTAAACACTTATTATTTTTTTCTAAAACAATAACTTCATTATTATGCCTCTTAGCAAATATACTAGCTACAATACCAGATGCTCCCCCACCAATAACAATAATCTTCATACAAATCACCATGATTATTATACCAAAAAAATATAAAAATATAGTATAATAATATTAAATAATTATTTAGGACGTGACTTATGAAAAAATATATAAAAGGAATACATAAAAGAGAA
>JAGKUT010000044.1 GCA_021152765.1 Actinomycetes bacterium | reverse complement strand
GTATATATTCCTGTAAATATTCAAATATAAACTATTTGCTTATATTTCTATATCTATCACGAATGATATATATAAATCGAAATCAAAGAAAATCGCAACAACCAGTGAAAAGAATATCATTAAGAACGATTTGTGAAAACATTTGTAAGTATGATAGAAATGGCTATAACATGAATATAACATATGCTGATTTATTTTCTAACAATATAGCAATCGTAAAGGAACTGGAATTTAATCGACAATTTTATGAAAGAACAGCAGAAGACTACGGTCTTACCAATTCAGGAAAGGAAGATTATTATTTAAAACTGATTAGTAGAGATAAAAAGAAAATTAACAAATGCATTAACAAAAATAGGGATTTAAGAATGATAATAAAAAATTTAAAAAATGCTTTAACTATATTGAAATCGACACATCAAATTATAGACTTTAATTTAATTATGCCTGCAAGAATAAGAGAATTTGAAGCTGAAAGTAGTAATTGGAATGAAATAAATGGGAAAAATTGGGATATGTTTATGATTGAGTTGATTTTTTTCCCATATGACACGCAAAGTATGAAATTGGAAATGCAACGTATCAAAAATTATGGTGAAAGCATTGTAAATAAAAGAAAAAGTTTAACTAATATAGAAAGGAAAGAAAACGAAGATGGATGAAAAAATAGAAATAACAGAGAAAGATGTATTACAGTTACAAAATGAACTTATAACATCAAATAAAATGGTTAAAATACTTTGTTCTATATGTAATTGTGAAACAGTTGATAGATATATTGAAACATTAGAAAATCTAACTTATTTAAATGATTATGAAAAGGAATATTTGGCTACATTTAATAGTCTAAAGGAGAAACTTGAGAAAGTTCCTACTTACAAAACATTATTATATGAATTGGGAGTTAAATCGTGGGAATCAGAAACATATGATGATGAATTATATACAATTGAAGAACTTGATGAATTGTTTATACTACTTGAAAAGAAGAATATTGAACATAAGATATCATTGCTGGTTAAAGATTTTGTTGCTGATATCAAAAAAGGAAAATTCAATGAGTGCATTTTAGATGATATGTGTAATTACAATATATTACTTCATACAAATCAAAATATAAATGATTGTTATGATGACTTAAAAAGTATATATGATAACTTTATTGATAGAAAACCAATATTAACTGGTATTAAAGAACTTGATGAAAATGAAATTGACTTTGCTAAGGGTGAACTTACTTCTTTAATGGGAGCAACAGGTGGTTTCAAAACAACATTTATGACAAATCTAGCGTATAACAAATTAAAAGAAGGAAGAAATGTTGTTTACTTATCATTGGAAGAAACTAAGGCAAATATGTATTTCAATATATTATCGTTACATAGTACTGATAAGAAGTTTTCAACGCATATACCACATAGTGAATTAAAGAGATCTTTGTTAACAGAAGAACAAAAGAAGGTACTATTCAATGATATCTATGAAGATTTTAAAAAATACAAGAAGCACTTAGCTTTGATTGACAGTAAAGATATAGGGTTAAATAGTTTTAGCAATTATACTAAACTTCTTAGTAAGATGGATAAGCAATTTATTAAAGAAACAGGTTCAGGTGTAGATATTATTATTGTTGATCATATTCAAATGTTAAAAAATAATAATGACTTGATAGGAAATAATTCTTATGAATTGGTTTCTAAGTGGGTGGATTATTTTAGAAGAAATACAATTGACTTTCTAGGAACAGGAAGAACTATTGCTACTTTCGTAGTATCTCAAGTAAGTCGTAAAGGCCAAGAAGATAGTGACCGTCATTATGGCAAATATTCTTTAAGTGCTTTTGCAGACTCTTCTGAGCTAGAAAGACAATCAGCAAATGTATTTTCTATCAAAACAGATTATACAATGTTTACTTCTGAAATAGCTTTCTCAGCACACAAATATAGAAACTTAGAATTAAAAGATAAGACTATACACATTAAGATGACTCCCGAATACTACGCTTTTAAGAAAGTTTCTAATACTGACATTGATATTTTGACAGACAATCAGAAGGATAATATAGATTTTGATAAATTGTATAAACGAAAAGAAAGTGTTGATGAATTTATAATGGAAGATACATGTTTACCAGAAATAGATTTTAGTCAAATATAGTGTGAATCAGAATCAGTTATATGAAAAATATTGAATAATTTATAATAAGAAAGGAAGTGTTTGTATGACAAATGCAAATATGGAATTGATTGCAGATTTACTAATACAATTAGGTACCGCCATAAAACAAAATACAAAAGTAGAACACAACGTGGAAAACTATCTTAGCTCTACAAACACTAAAAAGTATTTAACAAGGAAACAAGTATTAGAAATGTATTCACCAGTTATTACGGATTATGGATTGAGGCAATCAATAAATATGGATAACTTTCCATATATAAGAAGAGGTAAACAGTATTTCTTTGTAAAAGATGAAATAGATAAATGGTTAGCGGAAAGAAATGTATCTCTTCCAATAAAAAAAAGAACAATTAAATATGTATAAAAGGATGTGAATGATAATGAAAGAAAAGAACATTACAGAAATCGTTCCAAATAAAAAGTATAGAATTGATATTGAAAAAGGTAAAAGATTCGATGGTTCTAGAAATCGTATTGTTGAAACTTTTAATGGTACATTGAAACAAGCTATTGAAAGAAGAGATGAATTATTATACGAAGTTAAGCATTCTAAAATTAAGCCAGATAGCAATATGACCTTACTTGAATTTTCTAAAATATGGTTAAGAGATTATGCTGAAGTAAATGTCAAACCATCTACTTTATGTGGTTATAAGAATTGCTTAAATGCTCACATATTACCAAGATTTAAAGATTATAAGTTATGTCAGATTACAGTATATGAATTAGAAAAGTTTTATAATGACTTAAGAAAAACGAAATCAAAGAATCCTGATAGTGATGGAAATTACAAATTATTATCTGAGTCAGTGGTTCGTCATCAACATAGTTTGCTATGTGTTATGTTAAATACAGCAGTTAAGTGGGACTTTATTGATTTCAACCCTTGTCTAAAATTAACTAAACCTCCTACTGTTACTAGAACTGAAATGCAGTTTTATGATGAGGATGAAATTGTCGAATTGTTTAAGCATTTGGAATATGAAGATTTAACATTCAAAACAGCAATATACTTATTAGTACTTGGTGGTCTTCGTAGGGGTGAATGCTTAGGGCTGTTTTGGGAGAACGTTGATTTTGAAAATAACACATTGTCTATTAAGAACAATTTACTAAATGTTAGAAGTAAAGGTGTTTATTTAGATAGTCCAAAAACAAAGAAAAGTAAAAGAACGATTACTTTGCCTAGTGTATGTTTTCAATTGTTATTAGAACTTAAAGAAAAGCAGGAAATATTAAAGGAAATGTATATGGGAAGTTGGATAGATACTGAATATGTCTTTAAAGATGAAGTTGGTAATTATTTCAATCCATCAAGATTAAGTAGACAATGGAAAGCATTTACCAAAAGGCATAAACTAAAGCATATAAGGTTACATGATTTAAGACATACTTGTGCAACATATCTTTTAAGTCATAATACACCAATAGCAACAGTAAGTAAGAAATTAGGACACTCAAATATTTATACTACACTAGATGTTTATACTCACCCTGTAGATAATGACGATTTAGAAGCATCAAAATTATTGAACGATATGGTGTTAAAATCAAAGAAAGAAGAAGTTAATGAAGAAAAGCATTAACTTTTTTAATTTCATTGATACAAAATAGAAAAAATGTGTTATAATTAGTACATACCTGCTTGCGTGGCGGAACTGGTAGACGCACAGCACTCAAAATGCTGCGGTTTTGCGACCATGAGGGTTCGATTCCCTCCGCAAGCACCAAATATAAAATCTATTGTGGGGAAATTCCCACAAATAAAATAATAAATAGAAAATTGTGGGTATTGAGTGGGAATTATATCAATAATAGTCAAATATCAGTATATTTGATTAAGTTTGATTAGATGTGATTTTCCTTTATATTCAACAGTTTTCAACAAAAATCGGTGCTAATCAAAGATGGACTTGCATTTCTCAAAATCAAGTGGGTTTGCGCCCGTGTCGGTTCAAGTCCGACTACCGGTACCAATAATGTATTTAACTAATTCAGTGATGGATTAGTTTTTTTCTTGACTTTTTTTAGTTTTAATTTATAATATATTTAAATTTTAAGGAGGAATTAGTATGGGATATAGTGTTGTGTGTCCAGGGTATGATGGTGTATGTTCAGCAACATATCAATGTGATTTTAAGAAAAAATATAATGGTTCATCTGATGTTCCTGATTCGTGGTATGATACATTCTGTAGTAAGGATTATGAAAGCGGCGGTTATGGTGATTGTGTGTATTATCAAAAATATCTTAGTAGATGTTATATAACTACTGCAGTATGTGATACTTTAGGATTAAAGGGAGATAATTTATTCTTAGGAACAATTAGTCTCTTTAGAGATAAGTTAGAACAAGATCCTAAAATGTATAAACAATTGGAGATTTATGATATTGTTGGTCCGATTATTGCGAATAAGATTAATGGTGATAAGGAGATTGCTTTAGAATTATTTAATTCTTCAATTGTTCCTGTTTGTAATGATTTATTTAAAAATGATTATAGAAGTGCACTAATTAAGTATACTAATATGACTAAGGGATTGATTGAGCAGTATAAAGATTCTGTTTCTATTGGTTTAGATGTATATAAAATGAGTGATGATATTGGTCAAGTTAAATATGGAAATCAATATAAAAAGAGTTTAAATTTTGGTGTAACTTTTAAAAGATAGTATTTTTTATGTAAAATTATATGTAAACCTTTGTAAAAAAAGGTTTTTTCTTTGTTTATACATATATTTTTATGAGATAATAATAATAGTAAGGAGGTAATATTATGAATAATGATCGTAAGTATTTTGATGATGATGTTGAAATAATTGAAATTGATGATTATGATATTGAAATCATTGAAGTTGAAGATGACATTGATTTTAATTTGCCTTCTTGTGAGAAAAAAGTTGATAAGGGATTTTTGGCTAAGGTTAGAGAAAAATTATCTGGTCATAAGTTCGCAATTATTACTACATGTGCAGTAACATTAATTGTTACATTGACTAGTGTTTTTATATTACATGGTAAGTTTGATAAGAGTGTTATATTAAAGAGTCAACCTAATGTAAGTTATTCTACATCTATTGATAATATAGATTTTAAATTGAATGATTTAGATTATAGTAATGTTTTAGTTAACACAGGATATGAAGAAAAAGGTGCTAGTTTATTTATTGATGGTGAGGATCATAGTGATGAGGTAGTAATTGATTCAAGTGATGTTGATGTAACTCGTGTTGGTGTTTATCATGTAACTTATACGTATGCTTCTAGTATGAATCAAGTTAAAACTTTATATAGAACTATTAATGTTGTTGACAATGATGCTCCTGTTATAAAGTTATTGGGATCTAATGTTTATACTATGCTTGTTAATGAAGATTATAATGAGGCTGGTGTTTTAGTTTTTGATAATTCTAATGAGGAATTATTAGAAAATGTTGTTATTGAGAATAATGTTGATGTTACTACTCCTGGTGTTTATTCAGTAAAGTATAGTGTTAGTGATAATAGTGGTAATCAATCGGTTGTTTATAGAACTGTAATTGTTAAGTATAGTTATTCAAGTAATTCTAATAGTGTTTTATCTAATCATTTTACTGATAATGGAATATTTTTAAGTGGTATGGTTAATGTTGGTAATTTTAAATATCAAATGATGCTTAAGAATAAGGATACTGGTAATGAAAGTATTATCGATTTAACCTCTACTGGTTATAACTATTATCAATTTGGGTTAGATGTTACTAATATGGAGAATGGTAATTATGATTTTTATCTTGTTACTGATTCTTTAGAACCTTTAGTTAGTAATATGACTACTTTTAATAGAATTGTTAGATCTCGTATTGGTGATAAATTAATTACTATGAGTTATGATAAGAATTTTGTTAATATGAAGGTTGAAGATTTTTCATATTTATATGATGTTGTTATTGATCCTGGACATGGTGGAGCTGAATATGGTGCGGTTAATGGTAGATATTATGAAAAGTCTATTAATTTGGAACAGTCATTTTATGAGAAACAGCGTTATGAAGCTCATGGTTTAAGGGTTTTAATGCTTCGTGATACAGATGATAATTATGGTATTGTTATGGGTGATGAAGGTATGGAACCTGTTGATAGAAAGGCATTTGCAGTTGGATATTATGGTGCTGTTTCTAAGATAGTTTATAGTAATCACCATAATAGTTCTGGTAATACAAGTAGTGCTGGTTGGGAGATATTGACTCCTGCATCTGCTAGTTATGATGATTTGGCTGTTGAGCATAAGATTGCTGATGATTGGTCTAATTTGTATATTAGGTCTTATGATCCATATTATAGATTTTATACTAAGGACTATGAAACTGGTACTGCTAGTAATAAGATGAATGGTGAAATATATGGTTTTGAAGATTATTATTCTGTTATAAGAATTCCAAATAAATTATTCAATGTTAAAAATGTTTTATATGAAGGAGCATATATTAATAATAATTCTGATATGTATTGGTATTACAACTCAGAAAATTGGAAAAAATTAAGCGAAGTTAAAATTAAACATTATGTTGAGTCTATCGGAGTTAAATATATTGAACCTTAAATATTGCAAAAACGTGTTGTTTTTGTTATACTAACTATATATTTATATGGAGGTTTTTATGGATAAAAATGA
>JAGKUT010000043.1 GCA_021152765.1 Actinomycetes bacterium | reverse complement strand
ATCATACACACGATAACATACGCAATATAATTGAAATAAAAAAACTAGATTTTTTCTAGGCTAAACCGGCATTTATGATATAAAACTGTCAAACACGGGTTAAACCACTTCACCAACAGACCATTTTTCTCACAACATATTTATTTTAACATAAATATTTTTTTAAAACAATGGATTTTTATTAAATTGTTTTATTTAGTTAATTATTTTAAGATTTTGTTTTGATTTTATTGACTTAATTTTTTTTTAGTTATATACTTTCAGTAGGTGATAGTATGGACGAAAATATAACTAAAACTGAGTATTTTTATGGTAAATGTATATGGGCAATTGCTTATTGCGATAATTCAAGAGAAAAGATAAATTATTTGTTTAATTTTTTTGGTGCTGATGCTTCTAAAATGTATGATGCTTTAGTAGAATTTATGGTTGAGAATAATTATTTTTTGGATGATTCTGCTAGAGAAAATTTGACTGGTTTAGTTAGATATTTAAAGGCTGCTCTTCCAGGTAATGATTATAGTAAAATTGATGCTGCACTTGTTGATAATAGTTTTACTTTGATTGATGGTTTTACTTTGAAACAGTATGAGAAGAGATTTTTATATGATAAAGCTCCAACTGCTTTGGTTGATAATAAATTTAAGAAGAGATATTTTGAATTATTAAGATCGATGCTTGTTAATGATATGGATGTTATGATTTCTCATTCTTCTAAGTGTGATAAGCATACTTTTGAAACTGGAAAGGCTCCTGAATTTGTTAGAGAGATGCTTAAGTATATTGGAAGTGTTAATAATATCATAACTGAGAAACCTTCGATTTTAGCTAATGATTTATTTTTGACAAGAGTTAATTATATTGCGGATGCGATGGAACCAGTTGAAAAGACTCAAAATACTCAAAAAATTTATGAAATGTTCAGAGGAAGAATTAAATGATTCTTAATGTAAGCGGCAGAACTGACATTGTCGCTTTTTATAGTGAATGGTTTATGAATAGATATAGGGAAGGTTTCGTTGATGTACGAAATCCTTTTTATGATAAGCAGGTTAGCAGAATTTATTTTTCTGATGTTGATTGTATATTATTTTGTACTAAAAATCCTATTCCTATTGTTAAGTATTTGAAGGATATTGATAAGCCTATTGTTTTTCATGTTACTTTAACTCCTTATAAGAAGGATATTGAACCTTGTGTTCCTCCTAAAGGATTGGTTATTGAGGCAATTAAAAAGATTTCTTCTATTATTGGTAGTGATAATATTTATATTAGATATGATCCTATTTTGATTAATGATAGATATACTATTGATTATCATATTAAGGCTTTTAATAATATGTGTTGTTTATTGAATGGCTATGTTAAGCATATTATTGTTTCTTTTATTGATGATTATAAAAATGTTAGAAATAATAAGAAATTTTTAAAGTATAAGGATTTAACTTTAGAGGATTATGAAAAAATAGGTGTTAATTTTAGCAATAGTGCGAAAGATAATGGAATGACTGTTCAGACTTGTTGTGAGAAAAATGATTTGGTTTCTTATGGCTTTATTAAGGGTGAATGTATGTCTTTTAATTATGCTTATAAATTAACTCATAAGACTGATCTTAAGAGATGGAAAGAAAGAGATTGTAATTGCGTAAGTATGGTAGATATAGGTGTTTATAATAGTTGTAGGCATTTTTGCAAGTATTGTTATGCGAATTATGATGAAGGTATTGTTAATAGTAATTATTCTTTACATAATCCTAATAGTAGTTTATTAATTGGTGAATTAAGTTCTGATGATATTATTAAAAGAAGAATTAAATAATGGAATTTATTGACAGATTTTTATCTGTCTTTTTTATTGATTATCGTACGTTTGTTTGGTATAATTGTTTTAGGATGTGGTGATATGGATCGTATTTATTGTTGCATTGATTTGAAAAGTTTTTATGCTTCTGTTGAATGTATGGAAAGAGGATTAGATCCTATTACTACTAATTTAGTTGTTGCAGATAGTAGTCGTACTGAGAAAACAATTTGTTTGGCTGTTAGTCCTTCTTTAAAACAGTATGGAATACCAGGACGAGCAAGACTTTTTGAGGTCGTTCAGAAGGTTCGAGAAATTAATTATGATAGAAGAAAAAAAGCTTATAAGTTTATTGGTAAGTCTTTTAACGATTTAGAATTAAGGAAGAATAAGAAGTTAGAACTTGATTATATAGTTACGACTCCTAGAATGGGATTATATATTAAGTATAGTACTCAGATTTATAATATTTATCTTAAGTATTTGTCTGAATCTGATATTTATGTTTATTCTATTGATGAGGTGTTTTGTGATATTACTAATTATTTAAAGTATTATAATATGACTCCTAGAAAGTTAGTTACAAAGATTCTTTTAGATATTTTAAAAACTACTGGAATTACAGCTACTGCGGGGATTGGTACTAATTTATATTTAGCTAAGGTTTCTATGGATATAGTGGCTAAGCATGTTGATGTTGATTCTAATGGTGTTAGAATTGCTTATTTGGATGAGAAAAGATATAGAAAGTTATTATGGGAGCATAAGCCTTTGACTGATTTTTGGAGAGTAGGTGTGGGTTATTCTAAGAAGTTGAATGATCATAATATCTATACTATGGGGGATATTTGTAGGTGTTCTATTAATAATGTTAATTTATTATATAAGTTATTTGGCGTAAATGCTGAATTATTGATTGATCATGCTTGGGGTTATGAGTCTTGTACTATGGATATGATAAAAAAGTATAAGCCTATTTCTAATAGTTTAACTTCTGGTCAAGTTTTACATTGTGCGTATGGTTTTGATAAAGCAAGATTAATTGTTCGTGAAATGGTTGATTTACTTTCTTTAGAAATGGTTGAAAAAGGTGTTGTTAGTGATATTTTTGTTTTAACTGTTGGTTATGATATTAATTCTCCTAGTTATGATGGGGAGTATTCTTTGGATAGATATGGCAGAACTGTTCCTAAGAGTGCTCATGGAACTATAAGGATGCCTTATAAGACTTCTTCTAGTAAAGTTATGATGGAAAAGGCTATGGAATTATTTGATAAGATAGTTAATAAAAGATTACTTGTTAAACGTATTAATATATCTGTTGGTGATTTGAGTTCTTCTGATAATGTTAAGGAACGTCATGAACAGATTGATATTTTTTCTGATTTTGATCATATTGATAATGAAAAGGATAAGAAAAAAATAGAAGATGAGAATAAATTACAACATGTTATGTTGGATATAAAGAAAAAGTATGGTAAGAATTCTATTTTAAAGGCTATGAATTTAAGTGAAGGAGCTACTACTATTGATAGAAATAAACAAATAGGTGGACATAAGGAGTGATAATATGTATGATGATATAATTGATGTAGAGTATCCTTTTGATTTAGGACATCCTAGGATGAGTTTATATGATAGAAGTAGTCAATTTATGCCTTTTAGTGCTTTAGTTGGATATAAAGAGGCTGTTTTGGAAACTGCAAGAATTACTAGTGATAGAATTATTTTGGATGAAGAGATGAAAGAAATACTTGATAATAAAATTAGTTTTATTAAGTCTAAATTTGATTTAAAGCCTAGTGTTTCTATTACATATTTTGTTCCTGATAGCAAGAAAAAAGGTGGCTCTTATAGAAGCGTTAATGGTTATATTAGTAAAATAGATTTATATAAAAATGTTATTGTTATTGATGATAAAAAGATTTTAATTGAAAGTATATTAGATATAGATAGTGAAATATTTAAAGATATGTGAAAATGATATGATTTTGTCAAATTGTTTGACATGTGTTTAATTTTATTATACAATTATATTGTACTTAAAATAGGAGGTAATTTATGGGTTTAATAAGTGCTGCTATAGGTAGTGCAGCTACAACTTTAGGCGATACTTTTAAAGAGGTCGTTACATGTCCAGAGGTAGATAATAATGTCATTATTCAAAGAGGTGTTGTTAGTCATGGTTCTGGTAATATGGTTCATAGTGAAGGAGTTATTTCTGCTGGAAGTAAAATAATTGTTCCTCAAGGAATGGCTATGATGATTGTTGATAATGGAGCAATTGTTGAATTTACTGATACTCCAGGTGATTATATTTGGGATACTAGTAGTGAACCAAGTATATTTGTTGGAAATTTAGGAAAAAGTATTGTTAATACTATTAAGACTTTAGGTAATCGTATTACTTATGGTGGTCAAGCTGCTAAGGATCAAAGAGTTTATTATGTAAATACTAAGATTTTACCAGCTATTCCATATGGTTCTCAACAACCAGAAACTATTGTTGATCCAGTTTATGGAAGTGTTGAAGTAACTTATAATGGTGAATTCAATGTTAAAGTTGATGATCCAGCTATATTAGTTAATACTATGTTAGGTGCTAATCCTAAAGATACTTTAACTTTTGATGATATTTTTGCTACTGAAGGAAGAAATATTTTAAAGGGTAAATTTGCTCAAAAGGTTGGAGAGGCTATTACTGAAATAATGGCTGTTAATAATGTTTCATTTAACAGAATTCAAGGTCAAAGATCTGCAATTACTGATAAGATGAATACTTTATTAAATGCTGATTGGCATGATAAGTATGGTATTATTGTTGCAGGTGAAGTAACTATTAATATTAATGCTAGTGAAGAGGCTAAGGCTCAAATCCGTGAAATAGATAAAGTTAGAGGTATGGCTCAAGCTGATGCTGAAAGAGTTGGAGTTATGAGTGAAGCTTATAGTAAGAATTTACAAGGTGCTATGGCTGCTTCTACTGGAGAGGCTATGTTAAATGCTGCTAAGAATGATGGTAGTGCTATGGCTGGATTTATGGGCGTTGGTATGGCTCAAAATGCTGGTGCTAATGTTGCTGGTATGATTAATAATCTTCCAGGTCAAACTGAGGCTCCACAAGCTCAACCTGTTCAAACTGAAGGAACTGCTAGATTCTGTCCAAACTGTGGTGCTAAAGCTAGCGAAACTGCTAAATTCTGTACACAATGTGGACAACAATTATAAGGTTAAGATTATTCTTAATCTTTTTTTGTTGTATTTTTTAGATTTTAATTGTATAATTATATTGAAGTAAGGAGGATTTATTTATGGAAAATGAAGTAAAGAGCGTGGGAAAAAATAATTCATTTGATCTAATGACAACTATTATGAATTGTATAACTTTTATTTTAGCTGTTGCATTAAAACCTGTTAATGCTTTTAAGAGCAAAGTTAAAGATTATTCTGATTTTAAGAGTGCTGGAATTTTAGTTTTATTTGTTGCTTTAGCAAAGATGATAATTAATCTTTTAGGTACTATGATTTCTACTGTTTTTGTAAAACAAAGAAATTTTTTTTCAGGTGAAACTAAGTTTAATGTTTCTTTTGAAAATTTAAAAGATTTGAATTATTTTGATTTAATTGTTAAAAATATATTCTGGAGTATAGTAGTTATAGCTGCTGTTGCTGGAATTTATTATATTGTTGCAATGATAATGAAGAAGAATGCTAATTATTTTAGATTAGTTTCTATTACAACTGTTTCTTTTGTACCAGTATTTGTTGCTGGATTTGTTAGTATAATTGTTGCATATATTTATGCTCCATTAAGTGTTTTCTTAGTATTTGCTGCTTTCATTTATTCGTTCTTGATATTTATTAATGCTATAGATGCAGAAGTAGAGTTTAAGGATGCTGATTATAAGATTTATTTCCACGCTATTTGCCTAACTGTTATGTTTATTATTGCTTACTATGTTATGAGTAATGCAATTGGTGATATTGTTAGTCTTAATAGTTTATTAAAATAGGATTTTTCCTATTTTTTTAAATTTTTATAGATTAATTTTATTTTATATGCTATAATTAAAGTGTCTAGAAGGTTCGATGGCGAATTGAAAAACCTACTAATTTAACGAATTGGGAATCTAATTTACGGGTGGTGTTGAAGACTCAGGTATATCTTGAGGATCCTAAAATTCGTAATGTGATGCCCACCTAGGAGACTAGGTTTTTATCGTTAATGCTGTCGGCCTTTTGGACTTTTTATTTGACTTTTTTATTATTTGATGTATAATATTGCTTCGTTTTGCGCTTTATGTTGTAAAAATATTATATATGAAAGGGTAATGATATGAAATCTAAATATTTATTTACGAATTATGATTTGTTGGATTTTGAAAAAGCTTCTAAGAAAGCAATTATATATTTAAATAATATGTTAAATATATATTGTAAGGACAAAGATTTTGGTTGGATGATTGCTGATAGAATTAAGTCTTTAGATAGTATTAATGATAAAATTGTGAAGAAGATTGAGGAAAAAGGTAAAGATTTTAATCATAGAGTTGATTTACTTGATATTGCGGGTCTTAGAGTTATTTTTTATGATAGAAATACTGTTATTCCTTATGGTGATTGTTTAGATTCTTTTGAAAATTTAAATCCTGTTGATATTTTAGATAAAAATATTCACAGTTGGAGTCCTGAACAATTTAAGATAGAATTTGAAAAGTCTAAAAATAATCCAGGAAATTATAATGTTTCTAAGTTATATGATTTTGTTGAGTTTTTGATGCGTGAATGTAAGTCTACTGTTATTGTTAAAGACTATATTATGTATCAAAAAGAAAGTGGATATCAGAGTATACATGTTATTATTATGGTTCGTGTTGTAAGTTTTACTGGTGAAATTCGAAATGTTCCTGTTGAGATTCAATTTAGAAATTATACTCAACATTTATATAATGAGTGTGAGCATGCTAGATATAAAAATATTTATAAAGATATGAGCGCATATAATGATGTTTTTAATGAGGCAAAGAGATATTTATTAACTGTTGCGAATGATGCTTATACTGATATATTATCGGATAATGATGAAAAACAAAAATCTTATTTTTTAATAAGAAAATATTAATAGGTTTTATCCTATTTTTTTGTTATAATTATAGAGGTGATATAT
>JAGKUT010000042.1 GCA_021152765.1 Actinomycetes bacterium | reverse complement strand
ATATTGATAATGTGTCTAGTGATGATTACCTAGAAACAATAGAATTTAAAACAATAAAAAGATTATTAAGTGAAGATAATTTAGAATATATGACAGATTATTTGCGAACATTATTAAAAGTATCCAAGCCAAATAATCCAAGTTGTTTTAGAAAAAATGGTCTTATAGGATCATATCACACACCGGGAAAACGTGGTATTATCTATGTCAGATTATCACAAGAAGATTTAGATAGAGAAAAAGGAAATGTAAGTAAAAGTATCTTGAATCAGTTATTAATGTTATTAACTTATTGTAATGACAAAGAAATTGAAGTTATAGGTATTTTTTATGAAGAAGATATAAGTGGTAGCGACGGAACACGTGAAGAATGGAATAAAACACTATTATTCTGTGAACTTGGTAATACTGATGTCTATGTTTGTAAAACACAAGCTAGATTTGCAAGAAGTATTGAATTCGTAGAAAAGTATTTACATAAGAAATTTATAGAATGGAATATTAGATTTTTAAGCATAGTTGATAATATTGATACTTATAACAAAGGTAATAAAAAGTCTAGTCAAATAACTGCCATGGTAGATGAATGGAAAATTGAAGAACAATCTATCAATACAAAGAAAACTTTGAGAGCTAAAAATAACGCTGGACAGTGGACGGGATCTTTTGCTCCTTACGGATATACTGAAGATCCAGACGATATGTATCATTTAGTAGTTGATGAAGAAGCAGCTAAAGTTGTTAGAGAAATATATTCTATGTATGCTAATGGTATTGGATATTATAAAATTTGTCAATCACTTAATGAAAGAAAAATCCCAACACCTAGTAGATACAAAAAATTACAAGGATCTAAATTTGTATGTCCAAAATATCCAAATGGAGCTGAATTTTGGAATTTGGATACTATAAGAAAAATATTACTTGATGAAACTTACGACGGGCTTTTAATCCAACATAGAACAGAAAGAATTGCATATAACATAAAAGGTTATAAAAAAATTCCAAAAAACGAACAATGTATAATTGCTTGTGCCCACGAAAGAATCATTGATCCAGAGACTTCTAAATTAGTACGTAAGAAATTCGCTGATCGCAAAGCTAAAATTGATTTAAGTAATGCTAGAAAAGACGCTAAAGAACTTATTAAAGCAATACAAAACAATTTAAAAGATTATGAAACACCAGACAATAAATTATTAATATTAAATGAGGCAATTAATAATTTAGAAAATAGTTTAATAGGATCTGATTTAAAAGATATTTCATTAAAATATGATATATTAAGAGAAAAAACATTGTCTCTTAATAGTGAATTGTATTCAATAATTATGGAACAAATAGATATACTTACTACAACTACAAGCAGAGCTCGTCCTGGTAAAAATGGCGAAGTACATTTATTTAGTAAAAAAGTATATTGCGGTGTTTGTGGTAAATCTTTTCAAAAAAATTTATGTAAGTCTGGCCCAAGAAAAAATTACTTTATGAAACCTTATTTACATTGTAGAAATCATAGACACGCTGGCGGATTAACTTGTGATAATACAAGTTATATTAGATATGAAGTACTAGAAGAACTTGTTTTAAATGAAATTAATAAAATGATAGATAAATATGCTAATCAAAAAGAATTAGAAAAAAACTACTACACCAAAAAAGCTCAAAGAGATTATGAGAAAGATTTAATAATCTTACAAAAAGAAAAAGAAGAAGTTAATAAAAAAATCAGTAAGATAAATGATCGATTTGCTATGTTATATGATGATAAAGCTGACGGTATCATATCTGCTACTGAATTTGTAATGTTAAAAAATAAATATCAATATGATATTAATAATTTCAATTCAAGAATTGATGAGATCAATAAAGAGATTAACGAATTAAGAGAAAAAGAAAATACTATTGAAAACGAAAAAAGTGTATTAGAAAAATATACACAGCAAGGTATTAAACATATTGAAAAGTTAGATAGATTTACTATTGATCAGTTAATTTCTAAAATCATAATAGGAAAAAAAGACGAAAACAATAATCGTCCTATTAAGATATTCTGGAATTTTACAATTTAATGTACCGTGCATAAGATTATCTGCCATGTCCAGGGTCAATAACTATCTTATAATCATTCATAAAAGCCTCCTCAAAATATCCTATGATACTCACCTATTAAAGTTACAAAAAAAAGAAAGAATTAATTATCTTTCTTTTCCTTACATTTCTTTTTCTCCCTCAATACATATTGAGTAACAGCAGTCTCAATCTCAGAAGCAGCACTAGATTGAATATTAGATAATACAATAAACTCTTTTACAGTATCAATCTCAATCTTAGCCCATATTAAACCCATCTTAACCTTAATATCATTAAACATTTCAGGAGTAATCGCTAAAAAGAAATAACCAAATAATAATCTCTTTCTTGCAATCATAATCCTTCTATCAGTAATAGCAACAACATAAGTAGAAACAATATCATATGAACTTGGACCCTTTTGAGCCGCAAAAACATATCTAATCTTTTCGCCATTATTTAAATGCTTCGCTAAAATCTTACTATGCGCTTTCAATCTAAAAGCAATAGTTAAAGGATGTTTTCTCCTAAACTTTCTAGCATTACGATATATAAAATTAATCGCTTCCTGTAACATAAGACACACCTACTTTATAAATCCATTTTTCTTAAATACTTCAACATATCCATCATGATCAAGTTCACCATTAACAGAATCAAGTACCTCACCATTCTTAACAATAACAGTTAAAGGTGTACCCCATTCATTTTCATCTAAATAAGTCAAATACTTAGTAAACTTACCACGTTCCTCATCACTTAACTTAGTAATATCTAAATAATTTATAGTAATTCCATACTCCTTAGAAATACTACTCAAAATTGGTTTAACCTTAATACAATGAGAACAAGTAGTTTGTCCTAAAACTAATATTTTACTTTCATTAGATCTAACAACACTCTTATATCCATTATAATCAACATAATTTAAAACCAATTTAGCGTCATTAGATACAAAATTATATTTCTTTAAAAATGTAAGTAATTCTTGCTCATCAACATAACCACTTATGCTGTCAACAACTTCACCATCTTTAACAACAAGAGTTAAAGGCGTACCAAACTCTTCCTTATCAACGCCAATATCCTTCAACAACTTATTAAAAGCACTAGAAGTTAATTCATTAGTATTAACATATAAATATTCAAGATTATAATTTTCTTTCATTGAATCAAGACTTGGCTTAAATAATTGACACCAACTACAATTATCCCTTCCAATCATGACTAGTTTATTCTCACTTCCATTAAAAGCAGAATAGAACTCATTCAAATACTTTTTGCTCTTACAATTCTCATATATACTACCACCAATTATTAATAAAATTACAGCAGCAACAATAGAACATAAGACTATCATTTTCTTCTTCTCGTCCATAAATACCTCCCTATTAGTGTATAAACACTATAACAATTATACACTAAATTAAAAAAAACAAAAACATAATATCATAAATTTATAAAAAAAAGACTAAAAAAGTCTTTATTAACGATAATAATGATAAAAACCTGAGGAATTCTTTTCTAACTTATCAATATTACTTTTATTAGAAGAAACCTCAATCATGCAATCATAATCCATGTATATTTTTCTGTCATTAACATCACGAATAATCTTCTTAATAAAATTAAACTCATAATCATAATCGTAATAAAAAGAATAAACATTTTCTGAAACGCTCTTAATAACTTCACAATTCTTTGTATTCTTATATGTAATCTTAATATTATTATCATCAGATTCTTTAAAAACAAAATTATAACCAGTAAAAGTAATATCATCATTCATATCAATATATTCAGTACGTATATCAGAATAAGCAGAATCAGTTGAAATTATTTCAAAATTACTTACACCAATCAATGATAAACCAATACCACAACCTAAAACAAATAAAGAAACAACAAACATAACTGCTAATAAACTTTTCTTAGATTTATGATTAAAAACAAAATCATAAATAAAATTTAAAACAACATAATTCATAACAATAAGTGAAATCAATCCAATAATAACACCAAAAAATAATAAGCCAGACTTAACAATTAAAAAAGATAAAACTAAACATAAAGCAAAAAACACTAAAGAAATACAAAACATCACTCCAAACATAGAAACAAACAACTTAACACATATAACAAATACTTTTACAATATAATTAATAAACCTATATTCAGAATGCTTTGGATCACGAATAATAACCTTTTCATTATTCTCCCCATTCTTAACTACTTTCTTTTCACTTTCTTCAATAACATAATAATCTAAATACCTTATCTTAAAAATATATAAAACTAAAATAATAGCTAAAACTAAATAAGCAATAACATAAATAGACTCAAAAATATGAAAAACAATACTATGAGCAGTATAGCTCAAAAATGAAAATAAATTAGTAACAACAATATCTCCAATTAAACCAATAATTAAAAATACAACTATCAAACAAAAAACAATCAAAAACTGTTCGAATAAACACTTAAACTTTTCCTTAAAAGACATACTAGAAAACATCTTAATAGTCTTATTAACATACTTAAAAAATGAATCAATAAACTTATTAATACTACTCTTAGCCTCTTTAGTATTTTTAACTTCAACAACATCATTATTTAATAAATCATCCATACTTACATTAAACAACTTACACAATTGAACCATCTTATCCATTTCAGGATAAACAACCCCGGATTCCCATTTGGAAATAGACTGTCTAGAAACACCTAACTTATCAGCTAAATCCTCCTGAGATAAATTCATATCTTTTCTTAGTTTCTTCAAATTATCAGAAAACTTCATAAAATCCTCTCCCTTACAACCAAATTATATTACATTCAACCAGTTGCAAGCCACCAATTTTAACATACATTTTGTATAATTTAGGTTGCATTATACATTTTTTCTATTAATAATATCTACAACCTCACCAATTATCATATAATGAGCAGGCGCATCATCATTATAACACTTCAAAATATCCGAACTAAACTTATCCTTATCAAGAGATTGAACATAAATTTTTTTAAGAACAATAGTCTCTTTAGCCTCTTTATAAGTAATACCTCTATCTAAAAAAACAGGACTAAAACCACTCTCTTTAACCTTATCAATATCACGACCAGAATTTCTACCAAACATAGTCAACTTATCCCTATACTTCTCATCAAAAAATGATAAAGTAAAATAATCACTATTATTTAAAAATTCAAAAGTATACCTATCAGGTCTTATATAAATAGTAACAACACTCTTAAACCATAAAGTACCCATACTACCCCAAGAAATAGTCATAGAATTAAACTTATCCTTATTACCAGCAGTAACCAAAGCCCATTCCTTATTAAACTTATCAAAAGGATTTATCATATCCATAATATCACTCTCCCATATAATTATACCATGAAAAAAGCAGATTATTTCACCTGCTAATATATAGTTTTATCATCTTTATTCATATAATCTTCAAAAGACTTAATTGTTTCTTCCCTATCAATACATTTAAAATCTAAAACACTACTATCTTTACCATTAGATAAATTATTAATAAAATCATATATAAATTCATCTCTAAACCCAATTGACTTCGCATCATAAGCAGTATTTCCATAATAAACCTTTTTAATATTAGACCAAATAATTGCAGATAAGCACATTGGACATGGAAAACAAGAAGTATATAATACACATCCACTTAAATCATATGTTCCAATATTTCTACATGCATCACGAATTGCCATAATTTCAGCATGAGCGGTAGGATCATTATCACACAAAACACAATTTGAACCCTTACCAATTATTTTATCATCTCTAACAACACAAGCTCCAAAAGGACCACCATTATTAGTTTCTAAATTAAAATCTGCTAAATCCTTCGCAACCTTCATATATTTATTCATAAATACCTCCAAAACATATATTATTTTAAACCATCACAAGTATCTAAAACTATATCTCTTAAATTATCTCTATTATCAACATCAACTAAATACATCTCTTTAGCGCCTTCATAAGGTATAGTTTCACTCATACCATATTTCTTATTACTATCAACTTTTTTCACAAGCAGCCTATCATCATATATACCACCAAATAATAATCCATTATAATAAAGTAAATACTCACCCATCATTGACTTACAAGTAATACCATCAAAACATAAATATTCTAAAACAAAATCTTTATAAGCCTTTGTTGTAGCCACTATACCATCTCCTATAACAATTATATCATAATTTATTAAAAAAAGTAGGATTTCACCTACCTTTATAAAGATATAAATTTATTAAAACAATTTTCAATAAAATCAATATCAAATATTCTTCCTTCAACATATTTATTAAATAATTCCTTATTAATACCATCTTTAACTATATCAGTATAATTAGAAAAACTATTTTCAACATTCTTCCTTATAACCTTATATGATTTACCACTAAAGTTATATCTAATATATTGAAGATTATCAATCAATGAAAACAACGATACAGAATTATAAACAATACTTTGTTCTAAATATCTATTCTCATTTATATACCAATCAGTAATATGATAATCAATTATTAAACCCAAATTATCAGAATCAATTTCAAATACATAACCATATTCCGATAATGGCAATGAACTTATCAAATTACCATTATTACTATTATCCCCAACATATTTACTTTTATATTTAATTATATTATCAATACCAGATTTATCCCTATTAAAAGGAACATTTGGAAAATTTTCTAAATTATACTTATTTTTAGTATCTATAATTGTATATTCATTAATGGTACCTATATTAACTTTATAAACATTATAAAATGGATTACTACATGCCATTCCATTCTCAAAATATGACTTTGTTACACAAAATCTAGGTATTTGTTTTAAAGAAATAACACTAATATAATCTATAACAAATAACATTACAACATAACATATAAAATATATAAT
>JAGKUT010000041.1 GCA_021152765.1 Actinomycetes bacterium | reverse complement strand
AGATATGCTGATGAGTAACGTCTACGATAGGCATATGAAAAACCTCCTTGGGATTAATTTCTCTATATTAAGTTTCAGAGTTCATGACTTCATGATAACGATTGTCGATAGCATCAAACATTGAATCGTTATCTGTATCTTTCTCACGGCGATCTCCACCGAATTTCTCATACAGCTTGATATTGTACAATCTAAGGATTCTCATGCTATCCTTATCCTTCGGGAAGTTTTTATAGTTATTGATGAGTCTGTTAAGATTGGTGAAGGTTGTGTGATTTATCCTGGTGTTGTTATTGAGGGTGATTCTATTATAGGTAGTAATTGTATAATTGGACCTGGTTCTTATATTAAAAATAGTAGTATAGGTGATAATACTTGTGTTTATAGTTCTCATATATTTGATAGTGTTATTCTTAATAATGTTAGTGTGGGGCCTTATTCTTTTATTCGTGAAGGTGTCAATGTTAGTTCTTATTGTAAGATAGGTTCTTTTGTAGAGGTTAAGAATAGTAGTATTGATTCTTGCAGTAAGGTTCCTCATTTGTCTTATATAGGTGATAGTGATATAGGTAGTAACGTTAATATTGGTGCTGGTGTTGTTACTGCTAATTTTAATGGTGTTAATAAGAATAAGACCAGTATTGGTGATGGAGCTTTTATTGGTTCTAATAGTTCTTTAATTGCTCCTTTAAGTATTGGTTCTAATAGTGTTATTGGTGCTAGTTCATGTATTACTGATGATGTTTTAAGTGATAGTTTGAGTATTGCTCGTAGTCGTCAGGTTAATAAGAATGGTTATTATAAAAAAAATATATAAGTATGTTCAAAAGTTTTGAACATATTTTTATGTGAAATTGTTTTTGATTTTATTGTAAAAATAAATAATTTATACTAAAATGGATATATAGGGTGGTAGGTAGAATGGATAATATGATTGTTATAAATAAATTATCGTTTAAGTATGATTATAGAGTTATTTTTAATAATCTTTGTTTATCTATAAAAAAAGGTAAGTTTACTACTATTCTTGGTAATAATGGCTGTGGGAAGAGTACTTTAGTTAGATTATTGACTGGTTTAGAGGATTCTAATGGTTCTATTTCTATTGATGGTGTTATTCTTAATAATTCTAGTTTGAGTTCTATTAGAAGGAAGATTGGTGTGGTTTTTGAGAACCCGGATAACACTTTGATTTCTGAAACTGTTATGGAAGATTTGGCTTTTCCTTTGGAAAATTTGAATTGTTCTCGTGATTATATTTATTCTAAAATAAATGAGATTAGTAAATATTTAGGTATAGATCATTTACTTAATAGATGTCCTCGTGATTTGAGTGGTGGAGAGAAACAGTTAGTTGGATTAGGGTGTGCTTTAATAACAGGTCCTGAATTGATAATTTTGGATGAGGCTTTTTCTATGGTTGATAGTATGAGTAAGTTGAATATGCTTAAACTTTTAAGGAGAATTAAGAAGGATTATAATGTTACTATTTTGAATATAAGTCATGATATTGAAGAGAGTATTTATGGTGATGATATTATTGTTATTAATGATGGAAAAGTAGTTATTCATGATAGTAAGAAAAATGTTTATAGAGAAGAGAAGTTGTTGAATAAATTAGGGTTTGAATTACCTTTTATGGTTAGTTTATCTAATAAGTTATCATATTATGATTTATTGGATAAGGTTGTTTATGATATGGAAGATATGGTTGATTTGTTATGGAAGTAAAGTTTAATGATGTATCTTTTTCGTATGGTAAGAATGTTATATTTGATAAGTTAACTTGTTCTATAAGCAGTGGATTAATAAGTGCTATTATAGGTTCTTCTGGAAGTGGTAAGAGTACTATGCTTGATTTAATTGATGGTTTAATTCCTTGTTCTAATGGATATGTTAGTGTTGGTAATTATAAGGTTAATGATAGTATAAGAAAGAGTATTGGTTATTTATTTCAATTTTCAGATGATCAGATTTTTAATTCTAGTGTATATAAAGAAATTGAGTTTGGTCTTAAGTGTTTTAAGTGTGATAATATTGATTCTAGGATTAGAGATTCTGTAAAGTTAGTTGGTTTTGAAGAGAGTATTTTAGCAATGAATCCTTATAAGTTAAGTAATGGAGAAAAGCGTAAGGTTGCGATTGCTTCTATTTTAGCTTATGATCCTGATATTTTAATTCTTGATGAACCTACTGTAGGTCTTGATAATATAAGTAAGAATTGTTTAATTAAGTTATTTAAGGATTTGAAAAAGGCTGGTAAGACAATTATACTTGTGAGTCATGATATTAATTTTATTCATAAGTTTGTTGATTATATTTATTTGATTAAGGATGGTAGGATATATTTAGAAGGTAATAAATATGATGTTTTATCTAATGAAGAGGCAATGAGTGAGTGTGGACTTGTTGTTCCTAGTATTTTGCATTTTTCTAATTTGGTTTATAATAAGAAGGGTGTTAAAATAGGTTATAGAGATGAGATAAATGATTTAATTAAGGATGTGTATAGATATGCGAAATGGTAGTTTTTCTAGGTATTATAATACAAATTCTATTGTTCACATGATTAATCCTTTATGTAAGATTTTAGCAATGTTGATTTTTGTAGTTATGTCTATGGTTGGGTCTTGTGTTAGGGTTATGTGTGGTTTATCTATTATATTGTTCTTTTTAATGGTTTTATCTTTAGTTCCTTTAAAAAAATATTTATCTTCCGTTTATAGTATGAAGTTTTTGCTTCTTGTTATATTTTTTATAAATATTTTATTTGGTGTTAGTATTTATAATAGTTTTATTATGTTATGTCGTGTTTGTTTAGTTCTAATGTATTTTTCTTTATTACTTTATACTACTACAACTAATGAACTTGCTTTAGGGTTTTCTTCTCTTTTGAGGCCTTTAGGTATTTTTGGATTTCCTGTTTCTAAGGTTTCTATGGCTATTGCCTTTTCTTTGAATTTTATTCCTATTTTATTTATGGAGTCTGGTAAGATTATTAAGAGTCAAACTAGTCGTGGTTTTAATTATAGAGATGGTTCTTTTAAGGATAGGATTAATGGTTTTAACAGTGTTGTTATACCTATGTTTGTTCTTTCTATGAAACGTGCAGATAGTATTAGTGATGCGATGGAGGTTAAACAGTTTAGTTTTAATTCCAATCGCAGTAGTATTAAAGGTGTTAGATGGCATCTTAGTGATTTTTATATGATAGGTTGTCATTTATTGGTTTTGGTTTTTGTATTGATTAAAGAGGTGGTATTGTGAGGTATTTAATTTCTATTGCTTATGACGGCTCTAAGTATAATGGTTATCAGAAGCAGGTGCAAGGTAATACTATTCAGGATAAGTTGGAGGACGTTTTGACTAATATTAATGATAAAAAACGTGTTAGTGTTAGTGCTTCTGGTAGAACTGATAGTGGTGTTCATGCTTTAAATCAGAAGGTTCATTTTGATCTTAATATTAAGATTACTCCAGATAATTTGAAGCGAGCTATGAATAGTTTATTACCTAAGGATATTTATGTTAGGGATTGTGTTAGTGTATCTGATGATTTTCATGCTAGATTTGATGTTAAAGCAAAGGAATATATTTATAAGATTAATATGGGTGAGTATAATCCTATAGAGAAAGATTATATATATCAATATTGTAAGAAGTTGGATGTTGTTGAAATGGAGAGAGCTTTAAAGTATTTAGAGGGTACTCATGATTTTAAGTCTTTTACTTCTGGTGATGATGTTCGTGATGATTATGTTAGAACTATTATTCAAACTAATTTAATTCGAGATTTAAAGAATGTTAATATGGTTACTATTTCTTTTTTAGGTACTGGTTTTATGAGGTATATGGTTAGGAATTTAGTTGGAACTCTTATTCAAATTGGTGAAGGTAAGTATAAAAGTACTGATATTATTAATATTTTAGAGGCACATGATAGAAGAAAAGCAGGAATGTGTGCAGATGCATGTGGATTGTATTTAAAGGATGTTTTTTATAGATGAGATTAGCGGTTATTAGTGATGTTCATGGTAATTTACCTGCTTTAGAAAAGGCTTTTGCTTTTATTGATAAGATAAATATTGATGGTATTATATGGTGTGGTGATTATGTAACTGATATTTTACTTTCTCATGAGGTTTTAGAGTTTATTAAATTAAAAAATAAGAAGTATAAGCACTGGATTATTAAGGGTAATCGTGAGGATTATATGATTGATTATCATAATAGTAGTGATAAGGATTTTAGCATGATTGATGTTACTGGTAGTTTATTACTTACTTATAATTCTTTGAGTAAGGATGATATTAAGTATATTTCATCTTTACCTGATGAGGTTGTTGTTGATATTAAGGGTTGTCCTCAGATTTATGTTAGTCATAAGTTAGATAGTAATTGTAGATATAAGTATCATGTTTTTGGTCATGTACATAAACAAGGTTTATTTATTAAGAATGATTGTAGGTTTATTAATCCTGGTAGTGTTGGTCAGTGTTGTAGTGGTATTTCAGGATTAGATTTTGCACTACTTGAACTTGTTGATGGTGAGTGGAATACGCATTTTTATCATATGAATTACAATTTAGATTATGTTTGTAAGTTTATTTATAATAGTGATCTATATGAGTGTAAGTATCATTGCGTAAATTTTTAGACTAAATTCCGTTTTTTAACGGAGTTTTTTCTTTTCTAGATTTATTGCCGCTTTTATAATGATAAACGGAAATAATCCTGATAAAAGATATATTCTTAGTCAATAAATATATAAATTATTTCACGACGAAAATACGGAGGTTATTTCCGTTTTTTATACTTATTTCCGTTTCTTTGTAGTGTTTATATTATTTGATAACAAATAAAGGAGTACTTTATTTGTTTAAATATTTTAAATGATAATTATTGTCAATGATCAAGATGAACTCACTAACGTTCTTCATTGACAATATCAAAAATTTTATTGTATAAATCTTCACCATAAACTGTAATAAATGCATCTTTAGGTGTGTTTCCATCTAAAGATTTGATCGGTGTATTTAGTAATGTTATATTATGCTTTCTTACGGACTCTTTCGTATGGTTATCTATAGATTTTCCTCTTGGAAAAAATTTTCTAATTTGCTTATTAATGTTTTCTACATGAGGTTTTTGATTAGATACATAAGGATCACAAAAGAATAATTTGCATCTTTCTTCACCAGTTATTTTAGAAAAACATATACCCTCAATATCATTAAAACAAGGATCTCTATCTGTTAAAATAACAGGTATTAAATCTTGAAAAGCTTCTGTTCCGATTGTATTTTCTAAATTATCAAAAAATTCAACGACTTTTTTAGAATTTGGATTATTTATGATATCTAACAAAGTAAAGTGTACATTTGGTAAAATAAATGATAAAATATTCTTACTATCAGATTTGATAGTACCCAAGAAATCTAATTGCCATACATTACAGTTTGGGTTTTTGTGGATGTATGACAAATAGTCAAGGTAAGTATGATTACTTCTGTCAATTTTGTTGTCAGTGTATTCATACTTTTTATTGTGCTTTCTTTTTTTATATTTAACAGCACAAGGTAAATCAATTCTTTTAGTTTTTAAATAACCATTGTTGATATATCTGTATAGTGTAGTAATTGATTTATTAATGGAATCTTTATTTTCTATTTTTATTTGATAAATAGATTTATTTTCATCAGTACCTTTTTTTATAATAGAATCTAACTTATTAAATTCATCAGAATCTAAATCAATACCTTTTCTAGAATTGATAAGATTAGCATCAGCTTTTCTTTGAGCAGTTTTTGAATCATAAACAAATTTAATAAAAGGACAATTTCTATATCTGTTTTTACAATTAGTACAAACATAGGGCCATCTATTAAGTTTAGGACATTTACTTTCAGTTTGATCAGTATAATCAACTGGTTTTCTATTTCTTTTAACTTCTTTAGAAATGGCTCTAGGATCATAATTTATAATTTTACTTATTTCAATTAATTTTTTATTGTGAGAGATACAAGAACAAATAGTTTTTCTGTTATCTTCACTCATGTTTCCCCCTTATAACTACAAAGAAACATAAAACATATTATACTATAATCAGACTTAATTCCGTTATTTTATTAAAACGGACTTTCAAATAAAAATTAACGTTTTTTAAAATTTTTTCAAATAAATGTTGACATAGAACAAAAAAAATAGTAAAATTATAAATGTCTTGAGGGAACACCCAAATATGCGGGTGTAGTTCAATGGTAGAACTCCAGCCTTCCAAGCTGATAACGTGGGTCCGATTCCCATCACCCGCTCCATTAAGACATTAACCAAACTTAATTGTTTGGTTTTTTTGTACTCTGAAGCGGACCCTCACGTTATCTGCAAAAGTTCTACTTCTAAACTAAACCCTCAATAACATACTAATTAAATATAAAAAGTCTAGAATTATTTTTCTAGACTTTTAATTACCTATAATTATCAATTAAAGAAGTATCATCACAAGATACAAATTGAATTTCAGTATCACCTGTCATATAATCATTTGTTTCTTTTGAAGAAAATTCTGTTCTAACTAACCAATCATTTTTAAGCTCATAATATGCTATACTTTCGTATCCCATATGTCCAAATACAGATAATAATTTTCCATCATTCATTTTATATAAAATCGTATTATTATCAATTCTACCATTAACACTTCCAACAAAAACAATATAATTATTATCTTCATTACCTTTATTTTCATCATAAGTATAAATAGACGTATCCGCAATTATTTGATTGCCAACTACTCCAGTAACATAAATAAATAATTCTGGAATATCATCATCATTTATATCCACCACTGAATATAAATTATCAGAAGTAGATAAATCAGATATTTTTTCCTTGTAATATGAAAGAATTTGAGACTTACTTACTGAACTTTTTTGCTTAACATCATTTTCATTTGAAGAAACATTACTATCATCACTTATTTGTACATCATCATTTGAATTATTTTTAAAACTTACAACTCCAGTTCCAGTTAAAACAACTAATACTGATAAAATTATAACAATTAAAACAAGTAACGCTATAATACCATTACCACTTTTTTGATTTCCCACTTTTTAATCCTCCTCTACCTACAATAAAATTATAACACATTTTTAATCTTACATACACTTAATCAAAAAATAAGATAGAAAAATCTATCTTATTCAACACTGTAAGTAACAATACCACTAAATAAATTAGAAATACCACTTATAGTAAATACCTTATTTGCACTTTCAAAGCCTACAAAACTATTAGAACCCATAGGTCCATTACTATCAGGAGGAGTCATTCCTTGCATATCAGTTTTATCATTCATATCATCAGGTCTTTGAGGTCTATTAGAATCATTCGCATCTATATTAGGTCTTTCACCATCAGGCATTTCAGGTCTTTCACCAGTAAAATTACCTTTTCCAACAAATCCCATACCTGTACCAGTATATCCTAAAACAATACCATCACTAAAACTTGATACAGTGTTATAAAATCCATTAACACTTTCTCCTATAACATTACCATTCTTATATAAAGAATAATTACCAGCAACTAACTTACTAGAACTATAAACTAAATTAGAATAAGTTCTATCAGTCTTATAACTAAATATAACATTATCACTACTATCAGTAAGTGTAATAACATCATCAGATAAAATCCTATCACTAAAAGATAAACCTATAAAACTTTGCTTAGAATCGCCCTTAATCTCATCATACATATCACCAGTAGCAATAACAGTACCTCCATTAATATAAGTACCATTCTCAGAATCTAAACCAGCATCACTTCCTGGATGAGATAAAGCAATAATAGTTCCGCCATTAATAGTTAAAGTACCATTAGAGTCAAGAGCATCACCCTCATCAGCTTCCATTTCAACAATAGCAGTTAAACTATTAACATCAATAATCATATCATTTCTAACATTATCACCATTCTTAGTAGTAGTATTCAAACAATCATCAGAAGCATTAATAACATAATCACCAATACCACCACTAAAGACTAAATTACCCTTAGTTTCAATTCCTTCTTTACTACTTGTAACCTCTAAATATCCAGCACCTTCAAAATATAAATCTATATCAGAAGAAATCGCACCAGCACCTTTGTAAAAATAATAAGGGTCTCCATCCTTTAAATCATCAGTTGAAGCAGTAACTTTTGCGAATATTATATCATCAATTTGACTACTAGTATAAACACCATAATAATTAGTATACTTACTATACCATTCACTAGTTTCACCAGAATATTTATTAGAATAACTTGCTAACTCATCACTTCCAATTAAACTAACCTTCTTAAACTTACCACCTTCAATATAATTCCTAGTACCCTCTTTAGCACTAATAACTACCTTATGATCAGTATAACTAATATCCTTATTATAAACATAAATTGCAGGTATCTTCTTAGAATCAGTATCAATATTAACACCATCTAAAACAATATTAATATCATCACTTATACCATTAGTATTAACTAAAACCATACCAGTTAAATCACCAGATAAAATAACTTCACCAGTAGTATTAATATTAACAGCACTAGTAGACAAAACATCAACATCAATATCATTACCATCATCAATAAAATCATCCAAGTCATAAGTCTTATACATATCTACACCATCAAAAACAAACTCAGTAACATAAACCAAAGGCAAATTACCAGACTTATAATCACTTACAAACGATTCAAAATCATCAATAGTATAAACTTTTAAATCAGTATAATTATTATTCTCCTTATAAGTCAAATCACTTAAATTAACACTAATGCTTTTACCCTTTACACTTTTATGATTATTAAACTTAAAAACAAGAAAAGCCTCCAATATTAAACATATAACCAAAACCACACTTACAATAATTGTTTTCTTACTCATATAATTCTCCTATCTAATAAAAATATAACACACATTAAAAAATAAATCTATAACCAAAATTGCATTTCACAAAAGTTTCAAAAAAAAAATCCCGTAAAAACGAGATTAACCCTTAGAAAGTTCAACAACCTTTCTCCATAACAATGGTCCAACAACACCATTAACATCAAAACCATAATCACTTTGTAATTTACGAACAGACTTCTCAGTTAATTCATCAAATATACCATTTACCCTAACACCAGGAATAGTTTTATCACGACGGCATATTTCATATAAAAACATCTGAAATCTTCTAACATCGTTACCGACAGTACCTCGAACTAAAAAATAATCAGGATATAAATCATTAACAAACTCTTGATACTCTAAAGGAAATGATTTCAAAATAGTCCTATAAGCATTCTTTAAAACAGTCCAATCAGTATAATCAAACTCCCCAGTTACAGGTAAACCATACTTTTCTTGAAAAGCCTTTACCATCGTTACAGTATTATTATTATAAATAGAATTAGTAGGAAGTCTAGGAATATCCCTATCTAAAAAAGCAATCGCATCTAAAAAATAATGAATATATTCAACTTCAATACCAGTATCACCATACTTTAGTAAATCAGTATATAAGAAAGTTGCTTCCTCCTCACTTAAACCCTCAGAATATAAATCAGATAACTTCTTAACACTATTATAAACATACTTAATCTTATACCATGTACCCTTATCAACAACACCAGTAATAGGTAAAGAAAATATCTGTTGGAACTTCTTTACTGCGTCCTCAGTTTCCTTATCAAAAATACCTAAAGAACCACTAATATCAGGAATCGCAGGATAATTCTTACGAATACGTCTTAAATCACGTTGAATAGCCAAAACTGGATTTCCTGCATAACCTAACCCAACGGGACTACCAGGATACCCCTCTTCCACGTCCCCTACAGGAGCATCATACTTAATAGAAATATCATTACCATAATAAGTCTTTAAAATATCCAAAGCACTCTTACCTTGATTAGCAAGACTTACACTACCCCATTGAGAAAGTCCATCACAAGTAGTTTTACGTCCATCACAATACCTAGTAAAATAAGGTTGAACTTGATTACCCTTAACAACATAATTATCAAAAATATCATTAACAATATCATCAATATTTTCATAAGTAGAACGATTTAAAGTATAAGTTTGATCATAAGTAGGACTAGAAGTAATATCAAAATTATAACCCTTACTCCTATACCACTCATTATAAACACGATTCAATGCAAAACTAATAATCGCATAAATATTAGCCTCCAAACTAGCACGAGGCCATGTAGGATATAACTCAGAAGCCGCAACATTTGAAATATAATCAGTAAAAGGAATAGTTATATCTTGAGCAGCTTGATCAGGTTCTCCTAAATGAACAGTAATATTAGTAGGAACAACAGGTAAACGAACAGCCATTATAAAGTCCCTCCATAACTAATATTAGGAGTAACATTAATATTCTGAACTACATAAATATTATCATAAACATTTACTTTATACATTCTATCAACACCTTCATAACTTGTATCAATATCATAAGTAGTAATTAAAGGAGCCATCATATTATCAGAACTACGAGGAACAGGTAAAGAAATTCTTTCAATAGCACCAGATTCATTAGTTACACCAGAAAAAAATATAACCTTATTACCACCTATATCTTTAGAAACCTGAACATTCATTCCACTAATAGGAACAGCCTGACTTGCCGCAAAAGCCCTAATCTTTAAAAAACCAACACCAGGATTCGCATTAATAAAACTCTTATAAAGTTCACTATTAACAAAATCTTTATCATCTATATTATAAGTCATAAAACCCCCTATATAATTAATTTCTGACCAACATTAAGTAAATTGCTACTTAAATTATTCTTACGCTTAATTTCATCAACAGAAACATTAAATTTACGAGCAATATTATATAAATTATCTCCCCTTTGAACAACATAAGTATTACCACTAGATCCAGGAATAATTAAACTCTGACCAATACTCAAATTAATACCATTTAAATTATTCAAACGAGTTATCTCACTAACACTTGTACCAAACTTACGAGCTATACTATATAAACTATCTCCCCTTTGAACAACATAAGTATTACTAGCACTTGGTGGATTAGAACCAGAACTACCAGAATCCTGAGAAATAGGAATCAATAACTGTTGACCAATACTTAAATTATTATTAACTAAATTATTCAAACTACTAATCGCACTAACACTAGTATTATACTGTCTCGCAATATTATATAAATTATCACCAGCTTTAACTACATAAGTAACACTAGGAACAATCTCTTCAGGAATATCAAAATCAGGACCAAAGCACTCCAAAACTTCACCATCACTAACCCTTAATCTAAGTACCTGACCAACACTTAAACTATTGTTAGGTAAAACATTATCGCTAATAATAGTATCAACACTAACACCATTATTAGCCGCAATACTATATAAAGTATCTCCAGGTTTAACAGTATAACTTATATAATTAGGCATAGTCATCTCATCAGGTTTAAAATAATTTTCAGGAATTCTTATAACCTGACCAACACTTAAATTATTATTCTTCAAATAATTTAAATTAATAATATCTTGAACAGTAGTATTATACTTCCGAGCTATACTATATAAACTATCACCTGGTTTAACAGTATACATAAACATATTATCAGGATTAACACCACTTTTATTAGGGATCCTTAAAACAGTACCAACAGGTAAATTACTACCCTTTATCCCATTTAATTCAGCAAGTTCAGTTACAGTTACACCAAACTGATTACTTATACCATATAAAGTATCACCTGGTTTAACAGTATAAGTTTCATACATCATATCACCTCTATTAAAAGATATGACTAAAAGTATAAATATTTACAAAATATAAATCAAATCAATTCATACTTCCTAGAAATAATCCTATCATCAGAGCAATATTTAATTATATATTCATTATCTTGCTTACAAATAATTATTCCAATTGTCTTATCATGATTAACCTTTTTTAAATTTTCATCTATATAATTCATATATACCTGTATCTGACCAATATGTTCTTTCTTTAATTTAGTAACTTTTAACTCAACAACAACATAACAATTATATTCAATATTAAATAATAACAAATCAATATAATTATATCTATCACCTAATTTAATTGGATATTCATTTTTTATAAATGTAAAACCTTCACCTAACTCTCCTAAAAATGATGGGATATCCTCAAGAATAATTTTTTGAAGAATCTTCTCAGAAATTTTTTCTGAATCATTATTATTTTTAATCATTATAGGGTTTTTAACAAAATCAATTACTTCTAATTTTTCTTTTCGCTTAAACTTATTTTTTGTTTTTGCATCAATACGGCCATATTCATCCTTTTTTATTAATTCATTTAAAGTCCTATAGCCTATATTTCTATCATTAATAACACCGATATAATAATTAATTTCATCTTCATCAGAAAGAGTCATTAATACTGTCATATGACTCCAGCTCAATTTGGTCGGCAATGCCGACCATTTTAAAGTTGATACAAAATTATAAAATTGTCTATATCGTCGAAGTGTCCTTTCATTATATTTTTTATTTAAATCAACTCTTAATTTATCAGCATATTCTCCAATAACATTTTCACCATAATGTTTACCAGCTTCACTTAACATTTTACCAACATTATAATAAGTATTTAAATCATTTCTATTAATTGAATAATTTTTAACAGTTCTATTAATTTCATTATTTACTAATTCATTTTTTATCTCATTGTAGTAATCCATTTATTATCACCCTATAAATATCATACAACATAAATTTAAAAGTTCCTAAAAAAACAACTTAAAAAAAGTTGTTTTTACTATTTAATTATATATGCTAAATAATTATCAGGAAATCCCTCATCTATCTCATTCCACTTCATGAAAGAGTTCTTAAATCCAACACTCTCATGAACCTTAATAGAAGAAATATTATCCTCTTCTATACCAGAAACAATCATATTAGGATTATACTTCTTTATTTCTTCAACAATTAAATTCAAAGTCTTATATCCTAAACCTTTACCTCTATATTCTTTATTAACAAATAAAGAAAAAAAACAAACTGAAATGGAAAG
>JAGKUT010000040.1 GCA_021152765.1 Actinomycetes bacterium | reverse complement strand
TTCAGCATCAACTACAACATCACGACCAACTACCGCAATCTTTACATTTTCATTCTTTTCTTCACCAATAATGGCATTTTCACCAATTGTAACATCTTCGTCAATTATACTATAATTTATAACCGCACCTTTTTTAATAATTGTATTGGAAAAAATTACACTATCTTTAACAATGGCACCTTCTTCAATTGTTACTTTTGAACCTATTTCTATTATGTCTTTATTTTTTTTATTGTATATTTTTGATTCTTTCAATTGCTTTTCTAGTTCATAGATTCTATTTTCTGTTTGAATGAAGTCAACGCAAACTGCATCATATTCTGAATTTTCTCTTAAATCTCCTAGGCTTGTTGCGAACGCAAGTTGTTTAGCTAGTTCTACTCTTTTTATTTTAGTTAAATAAGCCAGTTCTTCTTCGATTCTTTTTTGACCTTCAATAGTAAGATATTTCATCATTCCTCCTATCTTGGTCTTTGAAAACTGAGTTATCTTTGAAAACTTATATTAAGTATATCATTTTATTTATAATTGTCAACGTTTATCTATTACATTTTGATAATGCACCTAAATCGTATACATTTTTGTATCCTTGTTCAATTAAAGTATTATAAGCTTTATTACTTCTAGCTCCACTTTTACAGTATACAATAATAGGTGTTTCTTTATTTATATTTTCTTCTTTTGCTATTTGTTTCGTTATTTGATCATATGGAATATTTATAGCATCTTTCATGTGTGAGTCTTTGTATTCATCTTTTGTTCTAACGTCTATTATAACTGCATTTTTTTCTTCTACCAGTATATTTTTTTGTTCACATGTTATTTTTCCTGTTTTTATTTCTGTTTGATTAGAGCATCCTGTTATTATTATTAATGAAATTAATATTAAGGTTCTTTTCATTTTTACTCCTTATTTTCGCTTATATATTTTATAGCTTCTGTTGCAGCAACTGCTCCATCGCTTGTTGCGGTTACTAGTTGCCTCAAATTTTTTGTTCTATTATCCCCTGCTACGAATATGTTTTTAATATTTGTTTTACAGTCTTCATTTGCGATTACGTATCCTTGTTCATTTATGTTTATTATTTTTTTAAAGTTTTCTGTTTCTGGAACTTGACCTATTGCGATAAATAGTCCATCTATATTTAGTGTTTTTGTTTCTTTATTATTTGTTATTTCTATACTTTCTAGTTTATTTTCACCATTTAATTTTGTTACTGTTGTATTTAGTAATATTTTTACGTTTTGTTTTTCTTTTAGTTGATCTAATAATATTTCTTCTGCTTTGAATGAATCTCTTCTATGTATTAGGTATACTGTTTCAGCTATATCTGACAAATATATTGCGTCTTCTACTGCTGTGTTTCCTCCACCTTGGACTGCTACTACCTTATTTTTATAGAATGCTCCATCGCATGTTGCACAGTATGATATTCCTTTTCCTGTTAGTTTTTCTTCGTTTTCTAGTTTTAGTTTTCTATTATCTGCTCCTGTTGCTAGAATAATTGTTTTTGTTTTATATGTTTCTTTTGTAGTTGTTACTTCTGTTTCAGATATATTAATTACTTTTTCGAATTTTATTTCTGCTCCTAAGTCTTTTGTTTGGTTATATAGTTTTGTAGCAAAGTCAAATCCACTTATTCCTGGATTTGCTGGATAGTTTTCAATTGATTTTGTATTTATTATTTGTCCACCATATGTGTTTGCTTCTAGTACTAGTACTTTTTTATTTGCTCGTCTTGCGTATATAGCTGCTGTTAATCCTGCTGGACCTGCTCCTACTATTATTATATCGTACATGTTATCACCTTTCTTCTATGTTTTTTAATATTTTATATAATGTTTTGTATAGTATTATTGTTTCGTCTTTTTCTAGGTTTATACATTTTCCTATTTGTTTTGGTATATCTAGTGCTTGTTCTTTTAATTCTTGTCCTTTTTCTGTTAATTTAATCATTAAATTTCTTTCATCTTTTTCTGATTTATTTCTTTTTATATATTCTTTTTGTTCTAGTTTTTTTAATAATGGGGTTAATGTATTTGAGTCTAGCAATAGTGTCTTTCCTAGTTCTTTTACATTTGTTTCTTTATTTTCCCATAAATACATCATCACTATATATTGTGTGTATGTAAGGTCTAATTTATTTAAGTATGGTGTATATTTTCTTATTATTTCTTTTGAACATAAGTATATTGGGAAGCATAGTTGATTTTTTAATTTTAATGAATCATATTGTTCCATTATATTATTTCTTTTAAATCCTTTTCTATATTTTTAGGATCAAATGTTGGGTCGTATCTTTTTACTACGTTTCCGTTTTTGTCTACTAGGAATTTTGTGAAGTTCCATTTTATATCTTCTTTATTTTTATATGTTGTACTTATTTTTTCTATTGCTTTCATTGCCATTTTGTTTTTTAATCCCTCAATTTCTTCAGTTGGTTGTTGTTGTTTTAAATATGTATATAAAGGGTGTTCATTTTCTCCATTTACTTCTATTTTTTGTAATTGATCGAATTGTGTTTGATATTTTGCAGTACAGAACTCATGAATTTCATCGTCTGTTCCTGGTGCTTGATGCCCAAATTGGTTACATGGAAAGTCAAGTATTTCTAGTCCTTTATTGTGGTATTCTTCGTATAGTTTTTCTAGTCCTTCGTATTGTGGTGTAAATCCACATCCTGTTGCGGTATTTACTATTATTAGTGTTTTTCCTTTATAGTTTTCTAGTGATAATTCTTTTCCTTTTCTATTTTTTATTTTTAAATCATATATACTCATATTATCTCTCCTTTTTAGTCGTATACGATTTAATTTTATCATATTATTTTTATTTTTTCAATATCTAATTAAAAAAACTCGATAATTCGAGTTAATCTTCTAGTCTTGGAGTTAATATTTCATATCCTGTTTCTGTTACTAATACAGTATGTTCATAATGTGCTGCATCGCTTCCATCTTCTGTTTTTATTGTCCAATCGTCATCCATTATATATATATATCTTTCTCCAAATGTTAACATTGGTTCTATACATATTACCATTCCTGGTTTTAATTTTGCTCCTGTGTTTGGTGTTCCATAGTTTGGTACGTCTGGATCTTCGTGCATTTCTTGTCCTATTCCATGTCCACATAGTTCTCTTACTACTCCTAGGTTATGGGCTTTTGCGTATGTTTCTACAGCGTGTGATATATCACCTATTCTGTTTCCTGGTTTTACCATTTTTATTCCTTCGTATAGTGCTTTTTCTGTATGTTCCATTAGGTATTTTTTATTTTCGTCTATTTTTCCTACTGCGTATGTCCATGCTGCGTCTCCTTGGTATCCTTTATATCCTATTACAACGTCTATTGTTATGATGTCTCCATTTTTTAGTTTATAGTTGTCTGGAATTCCATGCACTACTGTATCGTTTGCGCTTGCGCATATTGATGCTGGATATCCTTCGTATCCTAGTTCTGTTGGTGTTGCGTCGTTTTTTCTTATAAAGTCTTCGCATAGTTTATCTAGTTCTTTTGTTGTTATTCCTTCTTTTATATATGGTTTTATAAACTTATGCATTTTTGATACAAGCATTCCTGCATGTCTCATTAGTTCTATTTCTCTTTCACTTTTTATTGTTATCATTTTTTCTCCTTTCTTTTTTTATTAAAAATAAAAACCCACTAAGGGGTTTGAATTCACACATGGTGGAGGATAAGGGATTCGAACCCTTGACCCCTTGCGTGCAAGGCAAGTGCTCTAGCCAACTGAGCTAATCCCCCATGTCAAATGAACGATTTGATTATACCACATATATTTTTGTAAAGTCAATAGTTTTTTTATATTTTTATTAAGACTTTGGGGGATTATGTGCTTGAGCACTTGTGGGTTTTTATTTATTATTCTATTACTTCTTCTATTTCTTTCTGTTTAATATTGTCTATTTCTACTTGATTAATTGAATCAAATCTTTTTGTTATTTTATCTGTAGTTGTATGTATTTCTTTTACGTCTTTACTTACTGTTTCTATACTTCTATATAATTTATCCCATCTATCTTTATATCTTTTAAATTCAACATCTAGTAGTCTTAATTCTTGATGTATAACTTTTGCATATTTATCTCTTTCCATATTTTTTATTATTACTTGTATTGTTGTTAATGTACTTATTAGTGTTGTAGGGCTTGTTATCCATACTCTTTTCTTATATGCATATTGTATTAGATCTTGATGGTATGCATTTATTTCTGCAAATATTGCTTCTGCTGGTAAAAACATTATTGCTTGATTACTTGTTACTCCTGGTATTATATATTTTGAACTTATTGCGTCTATGTGTTTTTTTACGTCATTTTTAAATAATCTTTCTGCTTCTTTCCTTACTTCTGGTGAGTTTGTTTTATCTACCATTATTTGATAATTTTCTAGAGGAAATTTTGAATCTATTGCGATTGTTCCAAGTGGTTCTGGTGCGAATAGTACGCAGTCTGCTATAGTTGTATTATCAAATTGGTACTGAAGTTGATATATTCTTTTGTTGTTTTCTCCAAATACATTTGCCATTATATTATTTAGATTTATTTCTCCAAATATGCCTCTTGTTTTTTTATCTGTTAAAACACTTTGTAATGATATAATGTCTGTTGATAAATCATCTATTTTCTTTTGTGCTTCATCAATTTTTGATAATCTTTCTAGTACATTTGTAAATGTTTTATTTGTTTTTTCAAAGTTTTCGTCTATTCTTTCATTTACTTTTTCGTTTATTAGTCTTAGTCTAAAGTCTATTTTATCATTTGCTTCAGTAAAATTTTTGTTTAAATCATCTTTTAGATTTGATTTAAATTCTCCTAGTTCTTTTATCATACTTGTTTCTAGTTTTCCAAGACGTTCTGTTATGTTTGATTCGTTGTTACCTTTTATTAAGTTAATTATTCCTAATACTAGTATTATAACCAATAATGTAATTATTATGTACTCCATTTTTATTCTCCTTTAAACATATGTTTGTTTTGTTTCTCAAAAAATTAATGACTATACTGTCATTAACTCTTGTTCTTTTGTTTTTAATTTTTCGTCTACAATCTTATTATATTTATTTATTAATTCTTGTACTTCGTCTTGTCCTTGTTTTTGTTCATCTTCTGTTATTTCTAATTTTTTAATATCGTTATTTGCATCTTGTCTAACATTTCTTAGTGCGATTCTGCAGTCTTCTGCCATACCTTTTACTTGTTTTACATATTCTCTTCTTGTTTCTTCTGTAAGTGCTGGAATATTTAGTATGATTACTTCTCCATTATTATTTGGTGTAAGTCCAACATTTGATTCATAAATTCCTTTTTCTATAGCAGCTAGACATGATTTATCAAATGGTTTAATCATTAATTGTCTTGCTTCTGGAATTGAAATAGTCGCAAGTTGTTTTAATGGTGTTGGCGCTCCGTAGTATGATACCATTACTCCGTCTAATATTGATGGATTAGCTCTTCCTGCTCTAACGTTTGTGAATCTTTTTTCCATGTTTTCTATCGCACTTTCCATGTTTAATTCTGTTTCTTCTAAAATTTCATTCATTTATATCACCTATTAATTAGTATACAAATTATTGAGTTTAAAGTCAATCTATAATCGTTATAAATCATGTGTTTTTACTATTAATTTTTTGTTAATTATTGATTTTTTATTATTTCTGTGTTAGAATGTATCTAGTGAAGGAATTCTTCATATAATAAAAAAGGGAGCATTCGGTTTGTCATGTTGAATGTCTACCCTAAATTAATAAGGTTTGACATTTAAGCCATGCTTAAGTGTCATTTTTTTATTTCTACTATTATCATTAATAGGAGGAATAAATTTATGGCTATGTAGAGAAAAACTCTGCAAACGTATTCACGTTTTTTCACCATATCACCTCCTTCCTTTTGGGTGGAGGTAGACACTCAAAAACTTATGTTCCCTATATATAATTATATACTATAATTAATCCTATGTAAATATTTTGATTAATTTTTTGTAAATTTAAAGATAGCTTTTTGCTATCTATTTTTTTAATTTTCCTTGTTTTAATAAATTTAATAGTTTTGTATTTTGTGTTGCTGTTCCAGTATAATTATAAATATTATTTCTTTCAGCTATTTTCTTTCTATGTTCAAAACTCGAATCTACTCCTATTTGTTTTAATGCATCTACTATAGAATTTCCTTTGTATGATGAGTTTTCTAAGTATCCATTATTTGATTCTCTATATCCATCATCATATACTCCCAATCTATTTGGTATTCCACTTATTGCACTTACATTTAAATCATTTCCTCTAATTCCATCTTTTCTTATGCAGTAATGACAGTGTGATCCAGTAGAATTTCCTGTTGTTCCTTCTTTTCCTATTACTTGTGTTATATATACTCTGTCTCCCTCTTTAACATATATTTCACTTAGATGACCAAAGTAGTATACATCATCACTATTGTCTTTTTTTATTTTTATAAATTTACCGAATCCTTGTTTAGGATTATTAATGTTTTCCCATCCTGTAAATATTACTGTTCCTCTAATTGTTGAGTGTATGTCTTTTGAATCTATTCCTACTAGATCTAATCCATCGTGTACTCCTTTTTTATATGTTTGTGTTACTCTAAATTTCATATAGTATGGACTATTCATTTTTTTCACCTCCTGTTTCTGATGTTAAATTATTTAGTAATTTTTCTATTGCTATTTTTATTTTTTGGGGTATTGGTAATCCACATAGTACCATGTTTTTTAATATACTTGTTATTTCATATAGTATAAACATTATTCCAAATAGTTCAAATATTCCTACTTCGTTTAGTTTTAGTATATTTGTTATTTCTTTTGGTATAAAGAATAGTAAGTCTATTTTTAGTATTGAGTCGATTATTATTAAGAATATACTACTTCCTATCATTGCGGTTTTTCTTAATATTCCATTTATTCCTACTGTACTATTCCACTTTTTTTCTTTTAGTGCTCGAAGTGATCCTAGAAATATATCTAATAGTATTGCAGTTATTAGTAAATAGAAGATAATGTTATTGAAGTTTAGTATCATAT
>JAGKUT010000039.1 GCA_021152765.1 Actinomycetes bacterium | reverse complement strand
TGATTTTTATAATTGTATTATTAGTTATATTTGCTAATAAAGGTAATTCTAAAGTAAAGGGATATAGTAATATAGAGTCACGTATGGTAAGTGCTGCTAAGAATTATTATACAAAGTATACTGATAAACTTCCTATTATAGATGGAGCTAGTGTCAATGTAAGTGCTGAAACTTTGATTGAGAATAGTTATTTAAAGCCTTTTTCTGAGATGGTAAATGATGGTGTAAGTTGCAGTGGATATGTTAATGTATTTAAAATAGGGGATGAGTATTCATATTTTCCATATTTAAATTGTGGTAGTGAATATGAAAGTTCTTTATTATCTAAAAACATTATTGATTCGGGTGTAGTTACTTCTGGTGATGGGTTATATTTAATTGGCGATAAGTATATTTTTAGAGGAGAATATCCAAATAACTATATTAAATTTGATGGTAGTTTATGGAGAATTATTGGAATTAATAATGATGGTAGTATAAAACTTATTTATTCTGATAAAAAGGTTGAAAGATATTCATGGGATGATAGATATAATTCTTTCAAGGATAGTTATGTTGGAATAAATGATTTTCGTGTAAGTAGATTATTAGAGTATTTGAAAGATATTTATGATAAAAATACTTATGTAAGTAAGTCTAATAAAAATTTATTAGTTAAACATGATTGGTGTATCGGAAAAGTTTCTCAGGAAGATTCATCTATTTCTTCTTTAAATTTATGTAGTGATACATATAGTGATTTATATATTGGTGTTGTTAAAGTGGATGATGTCTTAATTCCAAGTTTAGATTCTAAGTGTTCTAATATATATGATGTAGAATGTACAAATTATAATTATTTCTTTACAATTAATACAGGATGGACTTTGAATGCAGTTTTAGATAATACTTATTCTGTATTCAGTTCTAATGGTGGGTCAGTATCTTATAAGAATGCTTCAACATCTGGTTATGTTAGACCGGTTATTAATTTAAATAGTAATATTTTATATAAGAGTGGTACTGGAACAAGTGATGATCCATATGTTATTAATAATTAAAAACACTTATATGAGTGTTTTTAAGTTTGTTTTATAAAAGGAGAGGTTTATATGTTAATACTTGCAAAGGCGTTGTTGGCTTTAATGGTTTCGTTTATTATTTCTGTTGTTTTTGGTCTTATTGCGATTCCTTTACTTAGAAGGTTAAAGGTTAAACAAAGAATAAGTATTTTTTTAAGCAAGTTGCATAATCAGAAAAATGGTGTTCCTACAATGGGGGGGATAATTTTTATTATTCCTACTATTGTTTCTATAATAATATTGATTTTAATGGGTAAATTGGAGTTTTCTAATAATCTATTTATAATATTATTTGTTTTTGTTGGCTATGCATTATTAGGCTTTATTGATGATTATTTAATTATTAAGAGAAATAATAATAAGGGTTTAACTGAGTTTCAAAAGTTATTTGGACAAACTATTATTGCTTTAGTTTTCTTTATAATTTTTATGAAGAGTGGAAGAGAGCCAATTTTGGATATACATTCCTTAGGTATTACTATTGATATGGGATGGTTTTATGGAGTATTCTTATTATTTATATTGGTTGCTTCTTCTAATGCGGTTAATTTAACTGATGGTCTTGATGGTTTAGCTGGTGGGTTATCTGTAATTGCGTTTTTTGCTTTTGGTATTATTAGTTTTGGTGCTACGTGGATTGCTGGTAGTGAGGAAATTGGTATATTCTGTTTTATTTTAGTTGGTGCTTTACTTGGCTTTTTAGTTTATAATGCATATCCTGCTAAAGTAATAATGGGTGATACTGGAAGTTTAAGTTTAGGTGCTACTTTGGCTGCAATTTCAATTATAACTAATCATGAGATTTCTTTAATTGTTGTTGCTGGTGTATTTGTTGTTGAAACTTTAACTGTATTAATTCAAATATTTAGTGTTAAGGTTTTCCATAAGAGGGTATTTTTGATGACACCTCTTCATCATCATTTTGAAAAATTGGGATGGAGTGAGACTGATATTGTTAGATTGTTCTATGTATTTGGTATGTTATTAGGTATGGGAGCAGTCATATATGGAGTTTGGATTTAGTCTGAACTCTTTTTCTTTTGTGAAATATTCCTGAAGTTGTAGATATTTGGTTGTTTTTTTGGTATAATTATTTAAGGTACTGGAGGTTAATATGGATAGAGATATTATTAATATATTTAGTCAGTATAAAAAAAGAGTAGATGATTTATGGAGGTTACTTTGAACCTGATAGTAAATTAAAGCGTAAAGCAGAATTAGAAGAACTTATGAATAATCCTGGATTTTGGGATGATAAGAAGTCAAGTGAGAGTGTTATTAGTGAACTTAATAGTATTAAATCAGTTTTAGATGATTGTTCTAATTTGAAGAACAAGATTGATAGCGATATAGAGTTAATTAATATTCTTAGTGATTCTTTTGATGAAGAAATTATGAACTTGATTAATGATGATGTTGATAGTATTGATTCTTCTTTATCTAGTTTGGAAAATATACTTGTTTTAAATGGTCCTTATGATAAAGGTGGAGCAATTTTAGAAATTCATCCTGGTGCTGGAGGAACAGAGAGTTGTGATTGGGCAAATATGCTTTACAGAATGTATACTCGTTGGTGTTCAGACAAGGGTTATAAGGTTGAAGTTATTGATTATCAAGATGGTGAAGTCGCTGGTTTAAAAAGTGTTTCAATGATTGTTCATGGAATGTATGCTTATGGATATTTGAAGTGTGAAAAGGGTGTTCATAGGTTGATTCGTATTTCTCCTTTTGATAGTGGTGCGAGACGTCATACATCTTTTGCTTCTGTTGATGTTATGCCTTTTTTTGAGGATAATGATATTAATGTTGAAATAAATCCTAATGATATTCGTATTGATATTTTTAGAAGTAGTGGTAATGGTGGTCAAGGTGTAAATACTACTGATAGTGCTGTTAGAATACTTCATATTCCAACTAAGATTATGGTTACATGTCAGGATGAGAGAAGTCAAATAATGAATAAGGAAAAGGCGATGAGAGTTCTTAAGAGTAAGTTATATCAACTTGAGTTAGAAAAGAGAGATGCTGAACTTAAAAAGATACAAGGTGTTCAAAAAGAAATTAATTTTGGTTCTCAGATTAGAAGTTACATAATGCATCCTTATTCTATGGTTAAGGATCATAGGACAAATACTGAAACTAGTAATGTTAATAAAGTTTTAGATGGTGATATAGATTTATTTATAAATGATTGTTTAAAGGGTGATATTCATGGATAGTGTGTTAAAGGAAATTTATAAAAAAGATAGACTTATTAGATATGCATATTTTTTGCTTGGTTTATTATTTATGTCTGTTTCTTTCAATGTGTTTATACTACCTAATGATATTGTTTATGGAGTTGGAGGATTAGGTGTTATTTTTAATAAAACTAAGGGAATTGATCCTTCTATTGTAATTTTAATCGGTTCTGTTTTATTACTTATTTTGAGTTTATTTACACTCGGGTGGGAAAAGACTCGTAATTCGATTGTTGGCTCTTTACTATATCCAGTGTTTGTTAAACTTACTGGTCCTTTGTCAGGCTATTTTGATTTTGGAGCTACTGAGGCAATTGTTACTGTTATTTGTGGTTCTGTCATGAGTGGTTTTGGATTAGGTTGTGTTTTTAAGTCAGGTTTTACTACTGGTGGTACTGATATATTGAATCAAATTTTTTCTAAATATTTTCATGTTTCTATAGGTAAGGCAATGTTGTTTACTGATGGTATTATTGTTTGTATTGGGTTATTTGTTTTTGGATTTCAGAAGTTTATTTACTCAATTGTAAATATGTATTTAATTGGGTTTATGACTGATAAAGTTATTTTAGGAATATCTGAGTCTAAGTCATTTTATATTATTACTGAACATGAGACTGATGTTAAGAAGTTTATTATGAATAATTTAAGTCATGGTGTTACTGTTTTAGATGCTCGTGGTGGTTATACAGGTAATGTTTTAAAGGTTATTATGTGTATAATTCCTACTAAGGAGTATTTCAAAGCTAAAGAGGGGATTAAGGCGATTGATCCTAATGCTTTCTTTTTGGTAACTGATGCGTATGAAGTTTCAGGGGAAAAGTAAGAGAGGTGTTTTATGGATTTAATTAGAATTAGAAATGCAAGAAAGACTTATAAAAATGGTGTTACTGCTATTCAAGATTTAGATTTAGATATTAAGAAAGGTGAATTTGTTTTTGTTATTGGTTCTACTGGATGTGGTAAGTCAACTTTAATTAAGATGTTATATCGTGAGGAGAAACCAACAAGTGGTAAGATTATTGTTGGTGGCATTAATGTTGGTAAGCTTAGAAATTCTAAGGTTTATAAGATTAGAAGAAAAATAGGTGTTGTTTTTCAAGATTTTAAATTATTACCTAAATTGACTGTTTATGAGAATGTTGCTTTTGCACTTGAAATATTTGGTTTACCTAAGAGTGAAATTCATGAAAAAGTTGTTAAAGTTTTAGATTTAGTTGGTCTTAAGAATAAAGCTAAACAATATCCTACTCATTTATCTGGTGGTGAGCAACAACGTGTTGCGATTGCTCGTGCTATTGTTAATGGTCCTAAATTATTAATTTGTGATGAACCTACTGGAAATTTGGATGAGGTTACTAGTATGGAAATTATGAAAGTTCTTGAAGAGATTAATAAATTGGGTACTACTATTATTATGGTTACTCACGATACTGAAATTGTTAATAGGATGAAGAAGAGAGTAATTCTTTTAGATACAGGAAGAATTTTAAAGGATTATGCGGAAGGGGAGTATGTTCATGAAAACAATTAGAATTATTTTAAGAAGTATAAGAGATTCTTTTAAAAGTGTTTTTAGAAATTTTTCTCTTTCGTTAGCTTCTATTTCATGTATTACAATTACTTTAATTGTTGTCGCAATTGCGATTGTTTTATCTCAAAATGTTAATAATTTTGCCTCTTTAGTTGAGGGGGATGTTACTATTGTTACATTTTTGAAACGTGATATTACTGATGATGAAACTGATAAGATTGAGTCTAAAATTAACAGTTTACCTTATATTGAAAGTGTTGTTTATAAATCTAAGATGGAACTATCTAAGGAAATGATGGATTCAAGTGAAGTTTTTTCGAGTGTTATGAAGGAATGGGATGAGGGTTCTACTCCTATTCAAGCTACTTTTCAAGTTAAGGTAAAGGATATTAATGAAATTAAGTATGTTGCTGGTGAGATTGCTAAAATGGATGGGGTTGATATTGTTAAGTATGGTGAAGGAATGGTTGAACAGTTAGTTTCTTTATTTGATATGGTTCGTAAGATTAGTATTGGTATGGTTATAGCTTTAATTATTGTAACTGCATTTTTAATTACTAATACTATTAAAATAACTATTTTTTCTCGTAAGAGAGAGATTCAAATAATGAGATTAGTTGGAGCATCTAATATTAATATTAAGATTCCATTTATTTTAGAAGGTTTATTTTTAGGTGTTATGGGATCTATAATTCCGATTATTTTAACAATATTTGGTTATACAAAGTTATATGAAAGATTTGATGGCCAGTTATTCTCGCCATTTATCAAATTAATTACTCCTGAACCTTTTGTATTCTTAATTTCATTGGTTTTAGTTGCGATTGGTATAATGGTAGGTATGTTTGGTAGTTATACTGCTGTTAGAAAGCATTTAAAGATATAGTGATATATCTTTTTTGTATGATAAAAAAAAGAAGCTTACTCAGCTTCATTGTATTTTGCGATTATTGCTTCTTCGAAAAGTGCTCTAGTTTCAGAATTTAGTGGATGGCAAATATCTTTGTATTTTACTTCTCCGTCTTCTCCTTCAACTTTTCTACTTGGCATAGCGATGAATAATTTTTCATCACCTTCAATAATTCTAATGTCATTTATAAGAAAGCAATCGTCAATTGTAACTCTTGCGAATCCTCTAATTCTAGAACCTTCCTTTGTTTTTTTTGTAACTTCTACTTGTGTAATTTTCAAGTTAATCTCTCCCTTCAGTTATTGTATTACAGATTAGTATATAATATTTTAAAACAAAAATCAATACTAATAATCTATTTTTATTGTTTTAGTCATAACATCTGTATATGTAAATGACTTAATCTCACATCTTTTATCACGAACCTCAACAATAAACACATTTTTATAAGTCTCTTTTATTTTAGCACGGTACTTCTCAAACTTATTTCTTCCTAAATTGCACTTAATAACAACATCATTACCTATATTATCAGAAACCTTATCCTTAATTTCCTGTAAAGTCATATATCTCCTTATCTAGGATAACCAACATACATAGTACCCTTAGTAATAATACCACCAATACCAGAAGGCCCATACTTAGTGTTACCCAAAATAGACTTTAAATCAATATCCTTACTAGCTAAAGACAAACTAACCTTAGTAGCTATAATAGCTGGATCCAAAGCATGAATATTAATACGTTTAGGACTAGACGCAAAATTAGCCCCAGCCTTAATCAGTTCCTCATAATTAGACTGACAAGCCCCAGCAATTATAATTAACTTATCATGCTCCTTCTCATATAAACGAGCCTCTTTAACAGCCTCAATAAAATTAGAACTATTCTTATAAGAATTCAAATCATTAATATTACCCTTTTTTTTATAATATGCATCATGACCAGTAATAACAACAATATTAGGCTTATACTCATTAAGTAAATCCTGAATCTTCAAAGGAATTACATCCTCAGTTTCATTAATACACATAGCCCATATATTAGACTCCTCATAAAACTTTGAACAACGTTTTAAATAATCAGAATCACCATCAATATGAAGAATCTTACCAGGTAAATAAAAATAATCAGTGCGATCCAAATCCTCATGAACCTTAATTCTCTCTAAAAAAGAACTCTCATCATCAATATCCTGATCCTCATATTTAACTAAATCATCTAAAAAAGCATCCGCAATAAGCCTAACATTAAGACCACTTAAATAATAAATACCATCAATAATATCAGTAATAGAAAAAACAGTATCATTGTTATGTGAC
>JAGKUT010000038.1 GCA_021152765.1 Actinomycetes bacterium | reverse complement strand
ATTTTATATTTAGTGTTGTTAATATTCTTTTGAGAGGGGATAAATATGAATTATATTTATGATGTTTTAGCAAATTTTAATAATTGCTTTTATGATTTTTTTGACTGGAATATAGATGATGATATTGTTCATATTAAGAAGTTACCTATTTTAAAGGTAAGTTATTCTTTTTTTAATAAGGTAAAATATCATGAAGTTGTTGTTTCTAAGGATTTACTTGATAAGATTTATCATAAAACTGATTTTTTTAAAATTAATAAAAATAAATATAGTTATGTTTGTGCTTTTTGTGATGGTAATGAGGCTATTATTATGAATTTTAGTTCTAATGGTAGTATTCTTGGTAGAAGTAGTTTTTTAATTGATGAAGAGAATGAAGTAGTTGATTTGAGTGAATGTTTGGATGTTGTTGATTATAGTATAATTGATTTTAAGGAATGTGTCTATTCTGTTTTTAAAACTCGAAAAGAATTATCTGATATTAGTTATTTTTTGAGTGAGTTGAAGAGTATGAGTGATGATAAGTTAAAGTATTTATATTTTGAATGTTTTAATGAGTTTGAGAGTGATGTTCAAAAGGTTTATGATAAAATATTTTATGAATTAGAACATAGTTTTAATTCTATATGTGATAAGGTCAGTAATTTTTTAAAATTAACTTCTTTTAATAAGTAATCAATTTACTTATTTTTTTTATTTTGTTATACTATTTAATAGGGTGTTTAGTATGGAGTATAAAGTAATGATTGATGCTTTTGAGGGTCCTTTAGATCTTTTATTGCATCTTATTAAAAAATCTAATATTGATATTGTTGATATAAATATTGTTGATATTACTAAACAGTATCTTGATTATATTAATTGTATGGAAGAAATGAATTTAGATATAGCAAGTGAATATTTAACTATGGCTGCTGAATTAATTGAGATGAAGTCTAATATATTACTTCCTAAACCTGAGATGAATGATGTGGAAGAAGAACGTCAGGATTTAATTAATAGATTATTGGATTATGAACAGTATAAGAAAATGATTGGTTATTTTAGAGATTTGGAGAATGATAGAAGGGATATGTTTACTCGTGTTCCTGAAGATTTGAAGAATTATGATTGTGTTAGTAATGTTACTCTTGGTGGTGATGTTACTGTTGATGATTTAGTTAGTGCTTTAAATAAGTTTCTATCTAAGAAGGAGTATGAGAAACCTCTTAATACTAAGGTTACTAGTCGTGAGTATTCTGTTTCTATGAGATGTGAAGAGATAAAGAGTGTTTTGAGTAAGAAAAAAAAGGTTTGTTTTACTGATTTATTTGATAAATATGACAAAAGTTTTATTGTTGTTACATTTTTAGCTATTCTTGATTTAGTTAGGAAGTCTAATGTTGTTATAAATCAGGATAGAAATTTTAATCAGATTTATATAGAGGATGTGTCATAATGAATTATAAAGGTTTAATTGAAGGATTATTGTTTGTTGTTGGTGATGAGGGTTTAACACTTATTGATTTATGTAGTATTATAGGTGTAAGTGATGATATTATTTTAAATAATTTAAATGATTTAATTAAGGATTATGAGAATAGTGATAGAGGTATTAGAATAGAGTTATTTGGTGAGAGTTATAAGTTAGTTACTAAGAAAGAGTATAAGGATTATTTGAAGAAGTTAGTTCCTGATGAAGAGGATTTATTGACTCAGTCTAATTTAGAGACTTTAGCGATTATTGCTTATAACCAACCTATCACAAGAGTTCATGTAGATGAAATTCGTGGTGTTAATAGTAGTCATGTTATTAGGAAGTTATTAATGCGAGATTTAATTTGTGAGAAGGGTAGATCTGATTTACCAGGAAGACCTATTTTATATGGAACTACTGATTTCTTTTTGGATTATTTTGGTATAAATTCTTTGGATCAATTACCTCAAATTGAATTGCCTGATAGTGATGATAGTGAGACTAATTTATTTGAGTCTAAGTATAAAGAAAATTAATGATTAGTATTGATTATAATATTTTTAAATGTTATAATTTATACATGCCGGTATGATGGAATGGTAGTCATGCTTGACTCAAAAGCCGACGCGGTTAATTCAAAATCAAATATATAAAATCTAGTATTTACAAGGAATTGTCAATGTTGATGATTCCTTTTTCTTATGCTATTGTGGGGAAATTTGTGGGATAATATCAAACTCAATAACAGTTCTTCAACTGCAATTAAAACATTATAGTTGATTTAGGGTGAGAATATGTTGAGAATTAACGAAAAATAAAATTTAGGGTAAATCTATGTTCAAACTTGGAAAACAAGTGACAAATTATAAAAATTGTTTCTACCACTACAAAGTGTGCTATAATAGTTGCAGATTATGTATAAGCAAACAAAAAGCAACTAGATAACTAGTTACTTCATATCTACTCTATTCGGTAATGTCTTGTGAGTATTCTTCGTTTCTTGGAATAATACATATGGTTCAACACCTAAAACTTTAGCAATATCTTCAACCTTTTCAAAGTTAGGTCCATATTTACCAGATTCAAGTTCACTGATATATGATGCATTTAAGTTAACCTTTTCAGCAAACTTCTCTTGAGTATAATTCTTTTGATAACGATAATACCTGACATTCTTACCGAAAATTTGCTTCAAAGTCATCGTATCACCACACATTCACTAATAATATGGTACGATTTTTATTTAAAATATTCCATTGAGTTAAACCCAAAGAAAATGTTCTGAGAGTATTTAGGAGGGAGATTTAATATGATACAAAAACATTGGAAAAAGATAAAGATGTTCATATGCATAATAACAGCAATTATTGTATTCTCATTATATTTATATTCAAATATCACAGGAGTTCCAGTAATGAATAGTAATGAAATAATTACATTGCCAACAAGTGGTATATCAATGCCATATTGGTTATTTAATGCTTTAGGGTACATCTTACTTCCTGGATTTTGTTCTTTGATAGTATTTTCAATACTTGATAGGATTGAAGAAAGATACATTTATTGTTAGAAGAAATTTTGCTTATCATAATCTAAGTAAATAAGTTTTAAAAATTTTTTATTTCAGGGTTGTCTTTCGAATTGAATGCTGGTAGAATGTGATTAGTTAAAGGTTTTACCTTTGATGAATTTAATATCATTTCGGTTGTTAAAAGAAATGGTAATATCGTTGATAGTACATCACTAGGAAGTGTGTTCCTAGCGGGCTCTTAGGAGAAAATATCGTTTATATTTTCCTATCCGAAAGACCTCGTCATTACTAACCAAAAACAAAACTAATATCACTAATAACAACATTATTACTACTGCTATTAAAAAAGAAAGAAACATCAATATAACTGAAAGAAATATTACTGTAGTTAATCGACCCAAGAGATCGACGGAGTCAGGATATGTACTAGTTTCAACCTGCAGGTCTCCGCTACTAATTACTAACCAATAACACCACTAATACTAACATCACTAATAAAGAAAAAGAAACTAAAACTATAATCACTAATAAAAACAAAAAAGAAAGAAACACTAATATCACTACTAATACACATATAACTAAATATAAAGAATTACAGAAACAGGAGATGAAACATTCTTCTGTTTTATTATGCTCTAATATCAAATTCAGAATCAGTTCTTATCATCCCAATTCTTATTGTATCGTGTTAATGGGAGGATAAATTATGAATATAAATGAAATAATTAAAAAAGAAGAAGAACAATCACATAAGAAATTTCTTGCTTATATAATTGCTGATATGATTTATATACATTACAAACATTACAAGAATGAAAAATTTGAAAGTTACAATCAAGTTTATCATAGCAGTATGCAGTTCATTCATTATAGCGAGAAAGAACAAGAAGAAATTTATAAAAATGTTGATTCTATTCTTGAAGAGAAATATGATTTATTCTTTGCCCACAATGAAAAGGATGAACCTATCTATTTAGTTGATATCTCAGGAAAGGAAGATGAAGTATGTTAAATAATTCAATGTTAGTAGGAAGAATTAAAGAAATTGGGAGCAATGAGGATGATGGTGTTGCTAGTATTACTATAGCAGTACCTAGATCATATAAGAATGCAAATGGTGAATATGATGTTGATTCAATTCCATGTTTATTATTTAAAGGTGTTTCACAACCAGTAACAGAATACTGTAAGGTTGGTGACTTAATCGGCGTGAAAGGAAGATTGCAAATGAAAGATAACTTTATGCAATTAGTTGCTGAAAAAGTATCATTCTTGCAGTCAGGTAGTTAGAAATGGAGTTAATTTATAGTACAGGTGGTAGAGAGAAATACTTTAAATCAAATGTTGTTGGTGATTGTGTCTGTAGAGCCATAGCTAATGCTACAGGAATGGATTACAAACAAGTTTATGATTTAATAAATAGTTATGCTAAGAAAGAACATTTAAGTAAAAGAAAGAAAAAGAAGTCTAATGCTAGAAATGGTGTTACTAAAGATACTATATGGAGAATACTTACTGATTTAGGTTGGAAATGGATACCCACAATGTTGATAGGTTCTGGTTGCCAAGTCCACTTAAACGAAAAGGAATTACCTGATGGTACATTGATAGTTAGTGTTTCAAAACATTTAACTTGTGTTAAAAATAGAAAGCTATATGATACCTATGACTGCTCTCGTGGTGGAACTAGATGTGTCTATGGTTACTACATAAAAGAAAGAAGTTGATAATTCTATGAATGGTGTTGAAAGGTTAAAAAAATTAGCAGAGGGTCAAGAAGATCCTCCTCTACTTAGGGTTATAGAGTATCTAGTTAATATAGACGATATGTCAGATAAATATCTAAATGAAAATAAAACTCTTAAAGGTATGGTTGATTATATCAAAGGTGAAGCAAAGAGATTGACAAAAGATGGATATTGCTGGGTTGAAGATGCTACTGTCTATGACTGGGCTGTTAATTACTGGAATAAAACTGATGAAGAATTAGGAATTAAGAAAGTTATATCTACTCCAACAGTAAAAGTTAATAAAGAAGAAGTTGTACCAGAAGTTCAAAAGGTAGGACAGCTTTCATTATTCTAGGTAGTTTGGTCTTATGGGTTATATTAAAAAAGAAATTCAAAATCTTATAAAGTCTATGGACGAAACATTTTCAATTGATTCAGGGGTACGAAATTGGTTGAAGCAAAGTATCTATCCTAAACATAATCTTATACTTAAGTCAAAAGATGGTTATTATTGTACAAATTGTAAAAAAACTTTTCACTCTACTGCTAGAGTTGGAGAGTATCTAGTTTGTCCTAAATGTAAAGAAAGTCTATTAGTTCGAATGAATACATTAAAATATCAAGTTTTTAAAGATGATTTTAGAATACTAGACTATATCAATGGTTACTTTGTGCTTAGAGGGTTTGAGGTATCATCCACATATAGCAATAACAAAGTTACACATAGGTATCAAGAGTATCAGAGATTAGTTATAAGTAAGAATAAAATCTATTTGTTAGCGTCAAATGTATTCAAAAACTATATGGGATATACAATGATTACTTATAACGAAAAACATATTCGGTGGAGACTGCTAGATGGTCAGTATAGATGGTATATGTCTAGAGGGAGTATCTACTGGGGAGAGTTAGAGAGAGACCTAAAGGGGTCACCATATTACTACTGCCCTGTAGAGAGAGGGTTATCACCATATATCAGTAGTGAAGATATAGAGATACTACTCCAGAGGGTACTTATCAATCCTATATCATTTGAATTATTATCTAAGTTAGGTCTTACTAATCTAGCTATACATTGTGATAGATTTGTTAATAAAGGTTCATTTGAAAATAGATTTGGTGTTACTAAAGATTATCTACCCTTTATGGTAAAACATAATATTACCTATCATGAGTTAGAGGTGTTAAAAGTCATTAAACACATGAATATTAGAATTATACGAAGGCTATCAGAGTTGCATAATTTTACTGAATTATCAAAGTATCTTGATATGGAAAAAGCACTTGCTAATGGCTTGAATAAGAATAATGAACATCTATATAGCGACTATCTTGATTTTGCTGAACGATTGCATCTTAATATGAAAGATAAAAGAATACTATATCCTAAAGATATTGTTAAATCACACGATGAACTTATGCACCAAGTAGAAACTATTGAAAATCAAGAAATAATTGAGAAAATAAAGAACAGGTATGAAGAATTAAAGAAGAATAGCTATAAAGATGATAAGTTTGTTATCTTTCCTGTTCCAACGATGAGTGATTTGATTAAAGAATCAGAAGTACAGGATATTTGCATAAGAAATTATAATAAGCGTTATGCTGATGCTGAAACAGATTTATATTTTATGAGAAAAGTTAAAGATATTACTACACCACTTGTTGCAATTGAAGTTAGAAATAATGAGATTATACAAAGTCGTGGTAAGAAGAATAATGATCCAACTAAAGCACAACAAGCATTTATTACTAAATGGGAAACTAAAGTTTTGAAAGGAAGTGTGTTATATGCCTAGATTTGATTTAGGAAAACTTGTTATGACAAGTGGAATACAAGACATAATAAACGAAAAACCTAGTTATCAATATGAATTAGTAAATTATCTAAATAGATATTTGAATGAAGATTGGGGAGATTTATGCGATAGTGATAAGCAAATGAATGAAGATGCAATAAAGAATAATGAAAGAATACTTGCTTCATACACTACTACTGGTGGCAACATATATATAATAACTGAAAGAGATAGGTCTTATACTACTATCTTATTAAGGAATGAATACTAATGAATATATATCAAAAGGTTGCTAAAAACATTAAATATTACCGTAAGTTAAAAGGTTTAACTCAAAATGATGTTGCTGAATTAACAGATTATTCACCAGAATATATAAGAAGAATTGAGTCATCAAATGGAAAGAAAAAAGGGTTTACAATTGAGGCAGTGTATATAATATCTCTCGCTCTTGATGTTGATATTGCATATTTATTTGATGAACCAAAACAATGTTAATTCAAAATCAGTAATACCACTTTTTAAAGTATGCTATGCTACTTATTGAAAGTGAGGTGAAATAATGTTAAAAAAATATGATAACTTGAATTATGATGCAAAAGAATTTTTTACTGAAGAATTAGATAATCTAATTCCTAAAGAGTTTGATAAACAATTATTAGAACGATGCTACATTGAAATGAATAAGTTATATGAAAATGGTTTATTATTTATTATTGAATATCTTTACAAATAT
>JAGKUT010000037.1 GCA_021152765.1 Actinomycetes bacterium | reverse complement strand
CTGGCTTTCCTGCGAGCTTACTTTCCTATCGCTTCCTCGTTCCTGCCCTAAAATTCTAAAAAATACCGGCAGGCCACTGGCCTGTCGTCATAACAATTGCTTAAACGGTGGCGCGGCTTGACCGCGACATCCGCTTTGAAGCTTTGTTATGTGTTTATTATTCTTCCTTTTTACTCACAAATAATTTTACATCATCTGTAAAACCAAATAAATCAAGTAGCTGTTTTGAATAAGCTCTAGCGGTCATCGAACTTACAGTTCCTTCGGAATAATAATCGGACCCTTCAATTTTGTATGGACCAACAAGAAGATTTTTATCTTTTGTAATAATTGGATCTTTTCCATTTTTATTACGTCTTGAAGTAGATTTATGGATCAAATTATCTTCAACAATTTTATCAAACTTCTTTGATTCTCTATTAAACAAAATTGTGCATATTGTATTTAAATATCCATTCCAAGCTGTTACATCATATTTTTCATCTTCAAACGTAATGTGTGAAATATTAGTATTCTCCATACGAGTTTCTACATCACTTGCAGGATATTCACCATCTTCAAAATCATCCAATGCTGTCCTGTATTTTCTTGTACGAGGTAATGGAGCTGTTATAGCTTTACAAGCTCTTATTGCCAAATCTTCATTTCGCTTTTGTATTTCGTTTTCATTCCAATCTTGTATATTTTTTACTGGATCCGATACAAAAAAAACTGTAAAATCAATTTTACTTCGTTTTTGATTCCATGGAAGATTTGAAATTTTCGAATTACAAGACTGTGAAAGTGGTGTAAGATTTCCAATGCAGTTTAAGTAATTCTCATATATTTCTTCAGCTTTTTCTTTTCCTCCAAGATTTTGTTTCCATGTGTCATTCAAAGTTTGTGGCATTAAGTGTTCAATTGTTACTTCATCAAATTGAACAGGAGGTCTTGTAGATTCTTTATATTCTATTCCTAATAAAACAGCTCTTGCATACTTATAATTCTTTTCATTAGAAGTCATAAGAGCCTTTTTAAACTCTTCGTCATCAGGGAAACGTCCTGATAAAGCTGAACTATTTGATAATTCAAAATAAATTGCTACTATACCTAGAATTATTGTTAAAAAAATTATTCCTATTTTTTTCATTTAATCACCACTTATATCTTTTATTATTATAATAGAAATATATTATAAAATCAAGATTACATATGTTCAAAAAAAGCAAATATTATTTGCTTTTAAAAGTAAAATATTTCTTCAAATTTTTTATCTAACGCAATCGAAAGTATAAGCGCTAATTTGGCTGTTGGTTCGTATTGTCCTGTTTCTAGGGAACTAATAGTATTTCTTGATACACCAACCATATCAGCTAATTCTTGTTGTGATATATTTTTTTCTTTTCTTATTTCTTTTAATTTATTTTTTAATATTAATTTATTTTTCATAATTATATCACTTTAAAGTATTCTAAGATAAGCATTAATGTTAGTAATCCCCATATAACTGAAGTTGTTATACTTAGTTTTCTTTTTTCTTTTATTTTTATTGCTTTATATCCATATAGTACTGTTTCATATATTGCGATTAGTGAATAGAATGCTGGGTTTTGTCCTTTTCCTGTAAATATTTCATAACAGAAATATACTGATGCTAGTATCAACATACAAATACCTGCTATTTGGCTTGATTTGGCTTCTACTTCTACTGCATAGATATCCTTATTCTTGTTTTCTTTCTTGCTTGCTTCTAAAATTTCTTCTTTTTTCATATATCCTCCTTGCCAAGTTCACTTGGTATTTAAATTATATGTCATGCAAAGTGTACTTGTCAATAATATTTATAAAAAAAGTAATATTTTTTCAATATTACTTGTCTAGACCATACTTTTTATTGAATTTGTCTACTGCTCCAGTTTTTCTAGCTACTGCATTTTGACCAGTAAAGAATGGATGACATTTGTTACAAACTTCTAAGTGTAGTTCTTCTTTATTTGATCTAACTGTGAAAGTATTTCCACATGCACATGTAACTTTAGTTTCTACATATTTTGGATGTATATCTTTCTTCATAGTTTCTCTCCTTCCGCCATGACTTTATTTCAAGTCATAGAAATTTACTTGTTTAGTATAACAAGTTTTAAAAAAAAAAGCAAGTCTAATCTTTGCTTTTTCCTAATAATCTTAAAAGTTTTATAAATAAATTTATAAAATCTAAGTACAATTCAAATGCACAAATAATTGAAGCTTTATCTTCTTCTAGTTCATTTGCGATATATTTTACCTTTTGTATATCATAGGCGATATAAACGGTAAATATTATAATTCCTATTATTGTTAGTCCTAAATCAAATGTTTCTGATCCTACAAATATATTAATTATTGAAGCAATTACTATTCCTAATAACCCCATGAATAGTATTGGGCCTAGTTTTGTTAAATCTACATTTGCGAAGTGTCCTATTAATGCCATTACTGCAAACATTAATGATGTGATTCCAAATACTAATACTATTGATTCCATTTTGAATACTACAAATATAAATGATAGTGTTAATCCTGTTAAAAATGAGTATAAACAGAATAGAATCTTAGCTGTTGTTGTTTGCATTTTTCTAATTCCCGCTGATAACCAAATACATACTCCTATTTCTACTAGTGCAAGTATCCAGTATCCATTTGCTAGATTATATACCATATTTGGTTTTGTTGATACGTAATATCCTGTTATAAATGATATTAGTAGTCCAATAAACATCCAGCCATATACTTTTGTAAATATCTTATTGTTTTCCATTTTTATACCTCCATTGGTATTATATCATTTTTTATTATTTTAGTAAATTATTATTTATACTATCTATTATTTGTTCAGATAATCTTTTATATTCCTCAATTGTAGGATATATTTTTTCTTTTATTATCTCATCTGTTTTAATATATTCAATATCGTATTTTTTTGATACTTCATCGAACTTTTCATTTGCGTAATTAATTATTTCTCGTAAATTTTCATTTTCTGTTTTGATATTTGTACCAATTAATATTATATCTTCTTTACAATATTCTCTAATTATTTTTAATAGTTTATCTAGGTCATTTACAATTTCTTCTATATTCTTATATAGTCTTTTATAGTCTATTTTAGTCAAATTTTCCTCATTACTGATTTTAGATAATATATCATTAGTTCCTATTGATAGTGTGACTAAATCTGCTTTAATTAATACATTTTTTATTGTTTTATTTGTTTCTTCTATTTCTTTATTATTATTTATATCATTTATTAAGTCTGTTATCCTATAACCTTGTTTGGAATAGTCGTCTATGAATGTTTCTAATTTATTATTTTTTTCTAAATATTCTTTTATGTATAACGGATAGCTTTTTTCATAGTATCCATCTTTTGTCATTCCCAGTGATATTTCGTCTCCTAGTGATACATAATATACTTTTTTATCTATTGTTGTTAAATATATCAAGAAAATGCTTAGTATTATAATTCCTAGTATTAGTATCTTTTTCATTTTTCCTCCTAAAAAAAAGTAGATTTTATCTACTTAATTTTATTCATCTACTAATGAAATATGTGCACCTACGTTTGTTAATTTTTCTATAATTTTTTCATATCCTCTTAGTATATATTTAATATTTGTTATTTTTGTTTGACCTGTTGCTGCTAATCCTGCAAGTACTAGACATGCTCCTGCTCTTAAGTCTGTTGCTTCTACCTCTTTACCTATTAGTTTGGTTGGGCCACTAATCAATAATAGTTTATTATCTATTTTTATATTTGCTCCCATTTCGTTTAGGAATGGAACGTTTTGAAATCTATTTTCATATATGTTTTCTTCTAATATTGATACACCGTTACATTGTGTTAGAAGTGTTGTTAATGGTTGTTGCAAATCTGTTGGAAAACCTGGGAATACTTGGGTATGTACATTAATCTTCTTAAGGTTTTCTGTTTTTGATATTACAATATTATCTTTTCCAACTTTCATATTAACTTTCATTTCTTTTAATTTTAAAAGTAATGCTTCTATATGGTCTGGAATAATATTATCTATTTTTAGGTTATCTCCTACCAAGGCTCCAGCAATTATATATGTTCCTGCTTCTATTCTATCTGGAATTACTTCTGTGTAGCAACCATGAAGTTTTTTAACTCCTTTGATTTTTATTTCACTAGTTCCTGCTCCTGTTATTTTTGCTCCTATTTGATTTAGAAATGTCGCAACATTTACTATTTCAGGTTCTTTTGCTGCATTTTCTATTATTGTTGTTCCTTTTGCTTTAGTAGCTGCTAACATTATATTTATTGTTGCTCCTACAGATGCAAAGTCTAAATATATATTTGTTCCAACTAATTCGTCTGCTTCTATTATATATTTATTTCCTTCATTTCTTATTTTTGCTCCTAATTCTTCAAATCCTTTTAAATGTAGATCTATTGGGCGTGCTCCTATACTGCATCCACCTGGAAAGTACATCTCTGCTTTTTTATATTTTCCTAGCATTGCTCCCATAAAATAATATGATGCTCTTAGTTTTTGTGCATGACCTTCTGGAATCGCTTTGTTTTCTACAGTACTTGGATCAATTTCCATTGATTCTTCTTTTCTTTCTACTTTTGCACCTAAATATTCCAATATCTCATTTAACGCTTCTATATCTGATATGTTTGGAATATTATCTATTGTTACTTTATCATCCGCTAGGAGTGATGCTGGTACTAATGCTACTGCACTATTCTTTGCACCACTTACTTTTATTGTTCCTGTTAATGTATGATTTCCATCAATTATTATCTTTTCCATATTCATACCTCCGACTAATTTATTTTATGTATATTGTTATGTTGTGTGATTTACCTATTTCAATGTATCTTATTTTATAATTATTATTGAATCATACACTTGGAATTCACATCACTAGACTTATTATATTTAAATTGTTTAATAAATGCAATAAAATTGGTGAATTTTAATGTAAATATTTAGTCAAATCACATATATAATTCCTATTATTATCAGTGTTATACCTCCTAGTATTGTTGAAAGTTTTCCTATTAGTTTATTTATTCTTTTCCCAAGTAATAATCCTATATATGTAAATATAAAACTAGTTAATGAGAATATTGATACTGCTATTATATAGTTATTAGTTATAGCTTCTAATCCTATGCCTACTGAAAAACTATCTAAGCTTACCGCTAATGCGAAAAAAAGTATTTCTTTGTTTATCATGATTTTTATATTTTCTTCTTCTTTAAATGAATCTATAATCATTTCTATTCCAATAAATGTTAATACTATACATACTATAATATCCGGTTTTATTGGTAATATCTTCAATAATAGATTTCCTATTGTTAGTCCAATTAATGGCATAAAAAAATGAAATAAACCTACTGTTAGTGATATTTTTTTTATATATTCTTTTTTTAAATTTAATGTTCCATATGCGAGTGATAGTGAAAATGCATCCATACTTAGAGATACTGCTATTGTTAATAATATATATATTGACATATAAAAACCTCCATTTAATTCTATGTATGGAGGTTTTAATTAGAAATATTTTTCTATTAGTTCTTTTACAAATGATCTGTATTCTACTTCATTTGTTTCTGTTTCTTCTGCTTCTAATAAACATATTGGGGGGAATAATACACACCACCAATTGTTTCCTTTACCTTCTCCTAGGGTTATTAGTAGTGATTCATACAATCCCTCTTTATATTTTATTCCCTTGTATTCTTTTTCCGGAAAGTAATTTAATCCAAAATTAATTGTATAATCTTTATCATAATTTATTTGTGTTAAGTATGTGTCTATATTTTTATTTAAATTATTTAGATTATTATTTATTATTGTTCGTGCTTCTTCAGTTGTCTTGGCATCCTTTAATAAATTCTGCATATATAATTGTACTTCTTTTCTAATTTCTTGTTTTTTTTCTTGATCATATTCTGAATTACTGTTTCCTATTACTCTTATTCTTATTGCTTTATCTGGTATTTCTACTAGTTCTTCTGCTTTTACTCCTATCAATATATATGTTCCAATTATTAGACTTAATACTAACAATGTTTTTTTCATATAAAAATCGTTCCCTTCTATTTAATATTGGAACGATTTATTTTTTTTATACAATTTTTATATGTTTGATGTTGAAATTTCTATAACTGGACGGATTGAGTATTGATTATTTCCACATCCTGTATAGTACGCCCCTTGACCTGATAGTGCTAAATATGTAGAGCCGTTTCTTACGCGGTCTACGCAGCCACTAGTCCATGCCGTACCTAACCAATAATCATATCCATTATTTATTACATCTGATGATAGGCTATCTGCTTCAGTCTTTGATAGTAATCTTCCGGTAATATTTTTCATTGAATAATTATCAATTAAATTTTTTTTATATCCTTCAACGTATTCATATAGTCTACTATTGTTATTATATACATAAGTTGATGCTTTTTGATTTGTCTCAGTGTCTATTATTACATTTATACCTTCAACATTTCCTAATTCATACTTACCATTATCTGTATAATCTTGATTTAACACATTAGGCGAAACATCTGTATTTGTCCAATAATTTTCTGAGGAAAAGCCAATATAATTTGGTGTTTCTGAAATTGTTGCTTGTCTATATATATATTCTTCTTCAGATACTTTTTGTTTAATAATATTTCTTTGTGCAAGTAATAATGTTCTAGAAGAATCCGTTTTTATAACTATGAATTTTTCTGTGGTATTATTTCCTGTAACTTCAACAGTATCTCCTTGCTCAATTGGTTTATTAACTTCAGTAAGTATTCCATCAATTATCCTGTATATCTTGATGTTATCAGGTGTTTCAGATGGTTGTTCTTTTATGTTTCCCGATTTTATTGCAATTGCTGAATTTGTAGTTTCATCATAATTTACCACATATTCTCCTATTCTTAACGAGTAATCTATTACATGTCCATTCCGAAAATTTATCCATCCTTCTGTTGGTTTTTCACCGTTTACAACTAAATCAACCGGCAATTCTGATATATTTTTCACTTCATTTGGTAATTGTTGTTGAGAGTTTCCTATTAATTTACCAACATAGTATTCATTTATTGCGTCTTTATATCCGTATGCAGAGTTTATTGCCACGCCCCTACGAGAATTTTCAATTATATTTAATATAATTGGTACAGTTATTACTGCAATTATAGCTAGTATTACTATAATTGCTAATAGTTCTATTAGAGTAAAGGCCTTCTTCTTTTGATTTATAGAACTCACATTTTTGTTATTTGCAAATGATTTTTTTTCTTTTGTTTTCACTAATTTTTCCTCCTTTTTTTAATAAAACTATTCTAATATCACACTTTAACAATGTTATTTTATACTGTTCTACTACTG
>JAGKUT010000036.1 GCA_021152765.1 Actinomycetes bacterium | reverse complement strand
TGCAATGCAGAGGTCTATGGCAATGCAGTGGTCGATGACAATGCACAGGTCTATGACAATGCAAATGTCTATGAAGACGCAGAGGTCTTTGGCAATGCAGAAATCCGTGGTGATGCAGTAATCACAAGCAAATCAGACTATATAGTCTTTAAGAATTGGTGGAGTAGTGGAAGATATTTCACTTGGACAAAGAGCAACAATATGTGGAAAGTGGGTTGCTTCTATGGTACGGGAAAAGAACTAATTGAAAAAGCATATAAGGATAGCAAGTTGTCAGGTAAGGAATATAAGAGAGTTGTTGATTATGTTAATTCAATTTTAAATGTCAACGAATACGACAATATAAGAAAAAATATAAAGTAGATACAATATATGCACCTAATGGATTAGATATAAAAGCAGATGTAGTTTATACAAATAAAACAGAATCTGTAGAAAAAATTTATAACAAAATACAAAACAAAAAACCATTTACTATAAAAGGATATCAATATACAATTACTTCATCATATCAAACTGAAGAAGAAACAGAAAACCAATTTAAAGTTTATGTATTAAACAAAGATACATTTAAAGATTCAATAGAAACATTTATAAAAACATATGCGGGCGTTGATGCATACGAAGCATATAAAAACAAAACACAAAAGGAAATAGAAACAACAGGAACAATAATAGAAGAAGTATATGTAAAGAATAATATAACAGTAAAAGAGACAAATGTACCTGTTGATGAAACAATATATTCAAAACCAGATGATTTAGCAAAATTCTTCCTATTTGGAAAAGAAGAAAAAAAATCAAATTATACAGTATCAGATGGGGATACAATAGAAACAGTATCATTTAATAATAAAATAAGTACACAAGAATTTTTACTATCTAACCCAACATTCACAAGTGTTAAAAACCTATTATTTCCAGGTCAAGTAGTTACAATAAGTCAAACTGATCCACAAATACAAATTGTAGTAAAACAATTTTCTGTAGAAGATGTTGAAAGTGCATTCCAAACAGAAATTACATATGATGATACAAGACTTAAAGGGGATAATGAAGTAATAAGAGAAGGAGAAAATGGATTAAATAGAATTAGTAAGGAACTTGAAATTACAAATGGAATTATCACAAATACAACAACAAAGGGTATAGAAGAATTAAAACCATCTATATCAAAACAAATGATATATGGAGAAAAAGAAATACCAAATGTAGGAACAGGAAACTGGGCATGGCCTACAAATCAAGGATACACAATATCTTCACCTTATGGATGGCGTGTTGACCCAATAGATGGATCTCGTTCACTACATACAGGACTTGACATAGCTGGTACTGGATATGGTTCGCCAATATACGCAGCTGATAATGGAACAATACTTAAATCAGAATATAATGGAGCAGGATATGGAAATTATATAGTAATCAATCATAATAATGGATACTATACTTCATATGGACATATGAGTGAAAGAGTAGCAAATATAGGAGATACGGTGGCAAAAGGGCAAGTAATAGGATATGTAGGAGCAACAGGACGTGCAACAGGACCACACTTACACTTTGAAGCATGGTATGGAGGAGCGCCATTCGCAGGTGGCTCAAGATTTAACCCATTCGATTTATATAATTAAAAGGAGAATATATGAAAATAGGAATAGCAAGTGATCATAAAGGATATGAAACAAAAGAAAAACTAAAAAATTATTTTGGAAAAAAATATGAAATAATAGATTATGGAACAAATTCAACTGAAAGAACAGATTACCCAATATATGGTATAAAAATAGGAGAAAAAGTAAGAGATAAAGAAGTAGACTATGGAATCGCAATATGTGGTAGCGCAATAGGAATATCAATTGCATGTAATAAAGTAAAAGGAATAAGATGTGGAAAAGTAAATACAGTAAAAGAAGCAATCCATGCAAAAACACATGATCACGTAAATGTAATTGCGATATCAGGAGAAGAAAAATTAAAAAAGAATATTAAAATAATAGAAGCCTTCCTTAACTCAAAAGAAATAACAGAAGACCCAATATACAAGCAAAGAATAGATGAAATAACAAGGTACGAAAATGACCGCTAAAACAATATTATATCTAGTAATAACACCACTTGTTATATGGGCATTAGATAGTATTAATATAACAAATGTATTTAAAAAAAATAGATATTATCAAGCTAGAGCTCTCTATCTAATATTATCTCTATCATTATCATACCTAACTGTAAATTTCATATATGATTTCTTTATGTATTCAAAAATAATATAGTTATGAACATACATAGCTATATTTTTTTTATAAATTAAAAACTTTTGAACATATTTATTTAAACAAAAATTAATATTTATAAACATTTGAACATAATAACTTTTTTTGACAAAAAAAATAAAAATAAAATAATAAAATTATTATGGGTGACCATAATGAAAAAACTAATATATTTAACACTAATGCTTATAGTAATACCGACACTTATTGTATCTTTGATAAGACCAAAAGAAAAAGATACAATAGAAAAACTATATACATTTGAAAAGAATACGAAAGTAAGAGTGAAAAGAGTAAATGATAATAGGATAGATACAATACCTCTAGAACAATATTTAGTAGGTGTCCTATCAGGAGAAATGCCTGTAAGCTATGAAATAGAAGCACTAAAAGCACAAGCTGTCGCAGCCCGTACATATACATTAAAAAAAAAGGAAACAAACAAGTATAATGGATTTGATGTAGTAGATAATACAAATGATCAAGTATATCTAGATGACGAGTATTTAAGGAATAATTGGGGGCAAAACTATGAAACATATATAAAAAAAATAAAACAAGCAGTAAATGAAACTAGAGGAGAATATTTAACTTATGATGGAAAAATAATAAAAGCATTCTTTTTTTCAACAAGCAGTGGAAAAACAGAAAATTGTAAAGATGTATTTGGAGAGAATTTGCCTTATTTAGTCAGCGTTTCATCAATATGGGATGAAAACTCACCATCTTATCTAGATAAAAAAATATACACAAAAGAAGAATTTTATCAAAAATTAAATATACCATTTAATGATAATTTAGATATAGAAATAAAAAGAAATGAAACAAACTCTATTAATACAATTACAATAAATAATAATGAAATGAAAGGAACAGATTTTAGATATGAACTAGATCTAAAATCAACAAATATAGATATAAACGAAGTAGATAATAAAATAGAAATAATCTCAAAAGGATTTGGACATGGAGTAGGATTAAGTCAATATGGTGCTCAAGAAATGGCTTTAAAAGGATATAAATATGATGAGATACTAAAATACTATTATCAAGGAACAGAATTTAAAAAAATTTAAAAAAAACGTATAAAAAAAATATAACTGTCAAAACTCTTAATAGAGGTGAAAAAATGACAAAAAGAAAGGTTAAAAAAAGTGTAGTATATTTAAGTTATATGATTGGAGTATTACTATTTGTAACAATATTTACATTTACAGAATTGAAATTAAATAAAAAGCCACAACAAGATAATGAACAAGTAACCAAAACAATATTTGAAAACAAAATACCAGTAGTCGCTACAAAAGAAATTATCGCAAGACCATATACAGACTCTTCAATCGCAATTAAAACAAACTTCTACAATCCGCAAGATGACGCAGAGACACAAAAGAATTCATTAATATTATTTGAAAATACATATTTACCATCAACAGGAATAGATTATCAAACTGATTATGATTTTGATGTTGTTTCAATATTAGATGGTACAGTAATAACAGTAAAAGAAGACCAAACATTAGGAAAACTAGTAGAAATTAAACATAAAGACAATATAATAAGTTCATATCAAAGCCTTAGTGAGGTAATGGTGAAAGTAGGAGACGAAGTAAAACAAGGAACAATAATAGGAAAAAGTGGATGCTCAAATATTCAAAAAGATATGGGAAGTCACCTTCATTTTGAACTAACAATAGACAGTAAAACAGTAGATCCAGAAGACTACTATGATAAAGAATTAGGTAATTTATAACTAGTTCTTTTTTTAAAATAATCACATATTAATTATTGAGGTGATTATTTGGACAAAATAGAAAAACGAGTATTAGAAGAAGCCGAATATATGCTTAAGACAAAGCAAACAATAAGAGAACTATCAAAAATATTTAAAGTATCAAAAAGCACTGTACATAAAGACTTACATGAAAGATTAATAAAAATAGATAAAGACTTATCGGAAAAAGTAGATAAAATACTAAAATATCATATAGACATAAGACATATTAGAGGTGGAGAATCTACGAAAAGAAAATATCTAAAAATGTCAAATTGCTGAAATAATAAATAATACAAATTAATATTAAACAATATATATGATATAATTAAAGTAGGAATAATAAAGGAGGTAATTATGTTTGCAAAAGATATTGGAATAGATTTAGGAACAGCAAATGTTTTAATATATATAAAAGGACAAGGAATTGTATTAAATGAACCAAGCGTAGTAGCTATAGATTCAGAAACAAAAAAACCTCTAGCAGTAGGAAGAGAAGCAAGAGAAATGCTAGGAAGAACACCAGGAACAGTACACGCAATAAGACCTATGAAAGATGGTGTAATAGCAGACTTTGAAATAACAGAAGTAATGTTAAATCATTTTATAAAAAAAATAAATGGTAAAAGCTTTTTAGCACGTCCAAGAATATTAATTTGCTGCCCATCAAACATTACACAAGTAGAAAAAAATGCAATTAAAGATGCAGCAGAAAGAACAGGAGCAAAAAAGGTATTTCTAGAAGAAGAACCAAAAGTAGCCGCAATAGGAGCAGGACTAGATATATCCGCACCATGTGGTAGTATGGTAATAGATGTTGGAGGAGGAACGACAGATGTAGCTGTATTATCCCTTGGTGGAATAGTAAATAGTGCATCAATAAAAGTAGCAGGAAATGTATTTGATAATGATATTGCAAAATATATTAAAGATAAATATAAACTACTTATAGGTGATAGAACTGCAGAAGAAATAAAACTAGAAATAGGAACAGTTTTCCCAAAAGAAAAAAAAGAAAAGATGGAAGTTAGAGGGAGAGACTTAGTAACAGGACTTCCACATACAATAACAATCACATCAGATGAAGTAGAAGAAGCATTAAGAGAAAGTGTATATATAATTGTAAATACAGCTAAAAACGTATTAGAACAAACACCACCAGAATTATCTGCAGATATAATAGATAAAGGAATAGTAGTAACAGGTGGAGGAGCACTAATAAAAGGATTTGATGAATTATTAGCGCATGAATTAAAAGTACCAGTATTTGTAGCTGAGAGTCCACTTACTTGTGTTGCAGAAGGAACTGGAATATTATTAGATAATATACATATGTTAGAAAAATAGTTTAAAACTATTTTTTTTGTATATTAATATTAAAAATCACAATATAAAATAGGTGATTATATGAAAGAAGTAATAACAGTTATAATGAGAAGTATAGTATCATTAACAGTATTATTCGCAGTAACTAAACTATTAGGTAAAAAACAGGTATCACAACTATCAGTATTCGATTATGTTATTGGAATATCAATTGGAAACTTTGCTGCAGAAATAACTATAAACATGGAAACACAATTTATCAATGGAATAGTCGCAATGATAGTATTTGGATTGATCGCATTTTCAGTGTCAATAATAACAATGAAGAGTATAACACTTAGAAGGTTCTTTATGGGAACTCCAACAATATTAATACAAAAAGGTAAGATTTTAGAAAAAAATCTAAAAAAAGTAAAGTTTGATGTAAATGACTTATTAGAAGAATGTAGAAGTAAAAATTATTTTGATTTAAAACAAATAGAATACGCAGTAATGGAGTCAAAAGGAACATTAAGTATACTCCCAAAAGATGAATATAAACAAGTAACAAAAAAAGATATGAAACTTCAGATAAAAAAACAAGAATTAGTCGCAAATGTAATAATAGATAAAAATATTATGATAAATAATTTAAAAAATATGAATAAAGATGAAGAATGGTTAAAGCACCAACTAAAAGAAAAAGGCTATAATGATACTGAAAACATATTACTCGCTACACTTGATATAGACGAAAAGTTGACAATTTATGAAAAGAATAATGAAGAAAAAGTATTAAATGTATTAGAATAATAGACCTTAATACTTTTTTTTGATACAATAAAATAGGTGATAGGATATGAGACATTTTTGTGCATCAGCATATATAATAGATCCAGAAACAAAAAAAATACTACTAGTAAAACATAAAAAATATAGTAGATGGGTTCAACCTGGAGGACATATTGAACACAATGAATTTCCTGAAGAAGCTGCAGTAAGAGAGGCATATGAAGAAACTGGAATAAAAATAAAACTGCTAGGAGAAAGATTCCCAAGAGAAGACGATTTTATTACCCCATTAGGAGTACAAAAAAATAGAACAGAAACAGGGATTCATATAGATTTTATCTATCCGGCAATACCACTAAATCATAAAGAACTAGTAATAAGTGATGAATCAACAAATATTGGATGGTTCACAAGAGAACAATTGGAAACAATGAATGTATTTCCAGATATAAAAATAACTATGGATTGTATATTAAAAAAATATTTTAATGAGGTGGAATAAATGATTTTATGGAGTAATATACTAATACCTGTAACTTCAATGATGATAACAGTATTCGCAACATTATATACGGTTAGTGAGAGAGTAAAAAATGAAAATAGAGAAAAACATAAACCATATCTAACACTTAAGGATATAGAGAACCTTGACACCCTTGATGAATATAAATATTACTTGACAGTATTAGGCAGAAATTTTAGAAAAAAACATCAAGAATACACTTTAGAACAAATATCGGAAACAAAGAAAAAAGAATATATAGAAGTAAGATTATTGCTAGATAACATAGGATATGGAGTGGCAAGTAATATTAAATTTTATGATCTTCTAACAGGAGAACAAATCAAAGGTACACAAACACCCTCTAAAGATAAAAATCAAAAACTATTTACTACATTTGATATTGCGTCATCTAAAGAAAAACAAGTACAAGTAAAAATATTTAATAAAATAGAAAAATATGAAGAAATAGAAAATCCAGATCATTGTAGAATAATATGTGTATATCAAGATTTAAATGGAAACCCATATGACTTCATAATAAGCATAAATATAAAATCAAATAATTCATATGATTTCTTCACATATCAAAGAACATCACATAGTTACGCAAAATGGATAAATGAAAATAAAAAGAATTATAAGAAAATAATAAGAGAATACAAAAAATAAGCCTAAAAAGCTTATTTTTTTGAAAACAATTTTTTAATTAATGTTATAAATAATAATATAATAGCCGCAATAGAATAATA
>JAGKUT010000035.1 GCA_021152765.1 Actinomycetes bacterium | reverse complement strand
ATATATTAATATCCTTATTAAAACTCATAGCTTCATTACTTATATCAGAAAACTTAATATTAATACCAAATACATTCATACTCTTATCATTAAAACTACCAGTCTCTAATTCTAAACCAGACTCTAACCAAAAATGATCAATCTTACAAAGCATTAAACTACCAGTACGAGATAAATCACCCAAAGCTCTTTCCTTAATAATATTAATCTCAGTTTCTCTATCAACCTGATACTTAGAATCATCATCATTATAATAACCACAAGTCTCATAATTAAAACCTAAAATAAACTTCCATAAAGGATCCTTATTCTCTAAACCACTAGGATTAACACCACTCTTAATAACTAAAAACGAAGAAATAAATCCAATAGAAAAATATATAATTAAAAATGAACTAATCCTAACCAAAGTGTTTAATAACTTACTCTTATCAAATAAGAAAAACTCATAAACAAGTAAAGTTAAAACAACAATAATACCTTCTGGACGAATAATATTACCTAAAGCAATCAACAAACCAGCTATAACATAATCCTTAAAACTCTTTTCCTTCTTAATAAGAAATAAAATACCTAAATACATAAGTAGTGTCGCAAGATGAGAATTAACTAAAACAGTATTCAAAAATAAGTAAAAAGGAAAAACCATATAAAGAATAGAAACAACCCTCGCACTCTTCTCATCACTAATACGTCGACTTAATTTGTAAACAAACAAAACAAGTAAAGAAGAATACAAAATATTTAATAACTTAAGTAAAAACTCACTATGAAATAACTTAAGTAAAAAACCTTGATAAATTACAAAACCAGTTTGATACCCACATGTATGAAAATGAAACCATTGATTAAAACTATAATCCCCATTAGAAAACATATGAGAAGCATCAAGCAATGTCGCAAAATCATACACCTGAGGAAAATTAAAAACAATAATAAATACCAATCTAACAATAAAACTGATTAAAAATAATAATAAACCAAACCTCTTAATCTTATCATTACGAGCAATATATAAAGATAAACCTAAAGCAATAATTAACCATATAAAACTATTAGTAAATAAATAAAGAAACAAAACAAAAGAAAATACAATAATAGAAATATAAATAAATAAATTACTTAACTTCTTCATAATTAATCCCATAACTTAGAAGGATAAATACCAGAAGCAATCAAACTATTAATTTCATCAACAACTAACTGTTTATCTTCCTTATAAGTTATCCCTTGCCATTTAGCAGAAGTCTCTAATAACTTTACCTTACAAAAATTATTTCTCATACCATCAAAAACAGTATCAGGAATTAAATACTCACACTTTAAAATATTATCCTTATTATCATTTAAAAATTTAACAAAATTATCCTCAATATAATTAAATATACTAGTATTAAATCCAAGCATATTCATACTAACTAAAGTATCAGGAGAAATATCAAAAGAATCAGTTCCATCCAATGGAGAAGCAACTATTCTTTCACCTACATACTCTACCTTACTCTCAATTAAATCAGTTAAATAACCATTCTCTTCATGACAAACACCACGCTTAACAGAACCATTAAGAGATAAAGTGTTACAAATTCTATATCCAACAACACAATAAGTATTATCAGAAAAACTCTTATCCAAGAAATCAGAAACTACATAATAAGCATCTCTTCCATAAAAATCATCCGCATTAATAATCGCAAAATTCTCATGAACTAAATCTTTAGCAGACAAAATCGCATGAGAAGTACCCCATGGTTTCTCACGATCAATAGGTCTAACAAAACCATCAGGTAAATCATCCATATCTTGAAAAGCATACTCTACCTTAATATGACGAGAAACCCTATTGCCAACGGTTTCTTTAAAAACATCAAAATTCTCTTTCTTAATTACAAATACAACCTTAGTAAATCCAGCCTTTATAGCGTCATAAATAGAATAATCAATAATAAACTCACCATTAGGTCCAACAGGCTCAATTTGCTTTAATCCCCCGAAACGACTACCCATACCAGCAGCCATAATTAATAAAGTCTTATCCATAAATCCTCCTAAACATTAAATCTGAAATAGCAGATATCACCATCTTGCATTAAATACTCTTTACCCTCAAGACGCATCTTACCATTTTCTTTAACCTTTTTCTCATCACCACATGAAACTAAATCATCATAACTCATTACTTCAGCTTTAATAAATCCCTTTTGAAAATCAGTATGAATAATACCAGCACACTCAGGAGCCTTCATACCCTTCTTAAAAGTCCAAGCACGAACCTCGTCACTTCCTGCAGTAAAATAAGTAGCTAAGCCAAGTAAAGAATAAGTAGCACTAATTAGCTTATCCAAACCACTCTCAGTAATACCTAAAGCTTCCAAAAACTCTATTCTATCCGCATCATCCAACATAGAAAGTTCTTCTTCAATCTTCGCACATACTACAACTACCTCAGAACCCTCTTTAGAAGCATACTCCTTCACACTTTCAACATAACTATTACCACCAAGTTCATCCTCTGAAACATTAGCCATATAAATAATAGGTTTAGCAGTAATTAAATTAAAATGCTTAATTAAAGCCCATTCATCATCCTCAAAAGATAATTGTCTAATAGGAATATTCTTCTCCAAAGCATCCTTAATTCTTTCTAATAAAAGAGCTTCCTTCTTAATCTCCTTATCTTTAGACATACTAGCCTTCTTACCAATCTTGTTAATACGATTCATAATAATCTCTAAATCAGATAAAATAAGTTCAATATTAATAATCTCAATATCACGAATAGGATCAACATTATTCTCAACATGAATAATATTAGTATCATCAAAACAACGAACTACCTCAACAATAGCGTCAACCTCACGAATATGAGATAAAAACTTATTACCTAACCCTTCACCATTAGAAGCTCCCTTAACAAGACCTGCAATATCAGTAAACTCAAAAGCAGTAGGAACCAAACTCTTAGGCTTATATAAATAATTTAAAAAATCTAACCTAGAATCAGGAACAATAACAACACCTACATTAGGATCAATAGTCGCAAAAGGATAATTTGCCGCTAAAATATTCTTTTTTGTAATCGCATTAAATAAAGTAGACTTACCAACATTAGGAAGACCTACAATACCAGCTGTTAAACTCATAAAATCACCTCAATAAAAAAATGGATACCCCTTCGATATCCATTATACATTAATTAAATAAAATATTCAAACTATAGAGTAGAAAAACCATTAATTCCTATAGGTAAACCAGAAATAAACCATAAGACAACAATAGCAATCCATACCAACCCTATAATTAAAGTAACAGGTAAAGTCATTCTAAGTGTATCAACCATATTAACACTTCTATCCTCTTCACCAACATATTTCTGCATAAAACCTATCATAACTATAAAATAAGCAAATACAGGAGTTAAACCTTTACCAACGCTATCAGCCACCTGAAAAACAAATTGAGTAAAATCAGGAGTAATATTAGATCTCATAAATAAAGGAACAACTACAGGAGAAGCTAAAATCCATTTAGTACTAGTAGAAGGAATTAATATACTCATAATAACAATAATTATAAAGAATATCACAATCAAAAATGCACCAGATAATTGAAGATTACTCATAAAATCTATCATTCTTGAACCCAATATAGTACCAACATTAGTCCACTCAATTAAACCTTGTAACTGAGAAGCAAAAAACATTAATACAAATAAATAACCTAACCCATCAAAAGTCTTAGAAATTCCTTTTGTATAAACATCTGAAGTTCTAATACCATTCAAATAACCATAAAATAATCCACAAATAGATAAAATTAAACTATAAATACAAACAAAACTATTCGCAAAAGGACTATTTGAACCAAATAATTTATCAATATACCTCACAGAACCACTATCAAGTAATAAACCTGAAAAAGGTAATCCTGGAATAATCATATATACTAAAATTAAAAGTAAAACCCCAAATAAAACAAAAACAGGATAACTAAACTTATTATCAGAATTAACAACCTCATGCTTCTTAAAATATACAGAAATCTTCTTATCAACTAAATGAGTTAAAATAATACTAATTATAAAAGTACTTATAACCATAATATATTCAGTAGAAACAAGACTAAAAGTATAATCTTTATCAACCTCAACAATAGCTGATGCCTGAGTTAAAGATCCAAGTACATAAGAATCATAATTAAACATAATTCCAGTACCATAACCTAATGTAATTCCTAAAAATACAGTTAATATACCTAAAATAGGACTTCTACCAATCTTCTTATATAAAAGAGCAATTAAAGGAAATAATATTACATAACTAAAATTTCCAAAAAAAGTAATACAAACTCCTAATAAAATGACTATAAAAGATAAAAAACTACCCTTTATTTTTCTCAAAGGAAGAAACACAGGATCAAGCATACCACTTGTATCAGCAATACTAATACCAACCAAAGAAATTATTAATAAAACAAGCGGTTCAAATAATTTAAAATTTGTAATTGAATTAGTAAAAATATACTTAAAACCATTAACCGAAAATATATTATTAACAGTAACCAACGATGACTCTAATGTATTATTAGAAATATATGTTTCATACCCTTCAAATCCAAATAACGAAAATATAAAAGATAAAAACATAACAATAACACACATAATTAAAATTGTAGATAGAGCCCCCTGAAAAAATTTCTTTTTCTTCTTTTTCATAAAACCTCCTAATAAGTAATAACTTTCTTTAACTTTTTATTAAATTCAATCCTAGGAAGCATAATAACTCTAGAACAATTAACACACTTAATTTTTATATCAGCACCAAGCCTTACAATCTCCCACTCATTAGTACCACATGGATGAGGCTTCTTCATAACAACTATACTACCTAATTTATACTCTTTATCCATTATGAACCACCACCTGAGGAAATGGAATTTCTATATGATTCTTATCAAGAGCAATCTTAATAGCTCTCTTCAACTCACGCTCAACACGTAAATGTTCCATAGGAATAGTATCAACACATACACGATAAGTTATAGAACTATCATCATAACTCTGTAATCCCAAAATCCTAATTTCACTCTTTAAACCAGTAATTGAACCATTTAATTCATTAAACAATTCACTAAGTACTTTCTCTAATTTATCAACATTAGTACCATACGAAACAGGAATATCAACTACTGCAACTGACTTCTCCAAACTATGATTAATAACTTCCTCAATTAAATGATTAGGAACAATCATAATCTCACCAGTCAAAGAACGAATTCTTGTAGACTTAATACCAAGAGAAATAACCTCTCCTCTAAAACCTTTAATAGTTATAGTATCACCTACACGATATTGATTCTCTAAAATAATACTCATACCAGCAACAAAATCCTTCAAAGTGTCTTGAACAGCTAAACCTGCAACAATCCCTACAACACCCAAAGAAGCAATCAAGGTTTTAGTATCAATACCAAATATATCAAGAATCATAACAATATCAACAACAACTATAAAATACTTAATTAAATTATTGATAAGCCCATTAATAGTCTTAGTCTTTCTTTTATCAATATATTTACTCCTAATTCTAAAAACATTATTAATAATACTCTTTAAAACTAAATATATAACAAAAGAAACTAAAACAATTAATATAGGACCAACAACCTCTTTTATTAAAATCTTATCCAAAAACTTATCCATACTATATATCCTTAATATCTAAAATTTCTAAAATTCGATTAAGTTCAGCAGAACTGTTAAACGAAATTTCTATCTTTGTTTTACCAACTTTAACTTTAGTATCAAACTTATCTCTCAAAATATCTTCAACATACTTATATTGATTAGTACTAGGTTTGCGAACAACTTTAACCTTTTTAGCAACATCTTCAGTACCAGTAATATTTTCAATATCACGAACAACTAAATTCTCATCAACAATCTTATTAGCTAACTTAATGATCTCTTCATTAGACTCCAACTTACTTAAAGCCCTAGCATGACCCATAGTAATACGGCCATCACTTACCATTTGTTGAACCTCTCCAGGTAACCTAAGTAAACCTAAAATATTTGTAATATGACTTCTACTCTTACCAACTCTCTTAGATAACTCATCTTGAGTAAGATTTAAATGCTCAATCATAGACTTATAAGCAATAGCCTCTTCGATAACACTTAAATCCTCACGTTGTAAATTCTCTAAAAGTGCAATCTCCATCATTTGCTCATCAGTAAAATCACGAATAATTGCTGGAATCTTATCTAAACCAGCCATCTTACTTGCTCTATAACGACGTTCACCAGCAATAATGTCATATCCTTTTATACTTTTCTTAACAATAATAGGTTGAAAAACACCATGCTCACGAATAGAAGAAGCTAACTCATTCAAAGCCTCCTCATCAAAAACTTTTCTAGGCTGATAAGGATTAGGACGTAAATCACTAAGATTTAATTCAACAATTTCCTCATTAGAAGCACTCTCATAAATCTTTTGTTCAACACTTTCAAAATCTAAATTTTCACTGTTAAACAAATCCTCTAACCCTCTACCTAACGCTCTTTTCTTAGTTTCCATTTCTATCTATCACCTCTTTAGCCAAATTAAGGTATGCCTCAGTTCCTCTACTATGAGGATCATAAGCAATAATTGGTTTCCCATGACTTGGAGCCTCAGAAAGTCTTACAAGTCTAGGAATAATAGTATCATAAACTCTTTCCTTAAAATAACTCTTAATTTCTTCTACTACTTCTAAACCTAAATTAGTTCTATTATCAAGCATTGTTAAAAGTACACCCTCAATATCAAGATTAGGATTTAAACTCTTCTGAGCCAACATAATAGTATTTAACAATTGCATAATTCCTTCAAGAGCAAAAAACTCACATTGAACAGGAATAATAACACTATTAGCAGCAGTCAAAGCATTAGTTGTTAAAATACCTAAACTAGGTGGACAATCAAGAATAATATAATCAAACATCTCACTAGCAACATCCAAATACTTCTTTAACTGAGTATTCTTAGAAAAACTAGGATCTAACTTACTCTTCTCAATTAACTCAATATCAGCACCAGCCAAATTAATAGTAGCTGGAATAACATATAAATTTTTAAATTTTGTTTTAACAATAGCTTCATTCAAAGTAGCTTGATCAATCAATAAATCATAAACACTCTTACCAATTTCACCCTTATCAATACCAATACCAGTACTCGCATTTCCTTGAGGATCCAAATCAACTAACAATGTTTTTTTACCAAGCGCACCAAGCGATGCAGCTAAATTTATACTAGATGTAGTTTTACCAACTCCACCTTTTTGATTAACTAAGGCAATAACCTTACCCATAATATCACCATCTTCTATATAACTCATTTATAATTTTATCATACTTTATTAGAATTTACCATCGATTTAAACAAAAAGTAAAAAAAATATTAAAACAAAAAAATAAACAACTTTACATTTGCATTACACAAAAG